>NZ_JBEPAA010000036.1:0-87298 GCF_040298365.1 Kitasatospora sp. NPDC001603 | reverse complement strand
AAACCACCTCCACACAAAACCACCACCAACCCCCCCTACCTCTCTCCCCCCCCCCCCCCCCCCCCGCGCGCGCGCGGGGCGGCCGCGCCCCCCCCCCCCCCCCCCGGCGGCCGTCCCGGGCCCGCCCCAACAGGTCGCCCCGGTCTTTGCCCGACCTTGCCGCGGCTTGACCGCAACCGAGGTACGGGCGTAGCGCGTCCCGCCCGGCCCGCCGGTCAAACTCCGGTGAGACTCGTCAACCTTCGATGACCGTGCCAGGCGGCGGGCGGCCGTCTGCTCCGCCGTGGCGAACGGCGTCGCCTCGACCGTGGTGAGCGTGCCGCTCGGGTCGGCGTGCTGCTGCGCGTCGGCCACCGTCTGCAGGATCCTCTCCGTGATCTCCCAGAGTCCGGAGAGCAGGGGCCGCGACCCTGCGGTCAGCCTGCCGGTCCGCCACAGGTTGGGGCCCGGAGGTGGGCGAGCCCCCCGTCGGAGGACGGCCGATCGGGCGTCGAAGCGGAGGGCCAGGCGAGGACCCTGCTGACGAGGAGCGCCTCGTCAGCAGGGTGCGCGATCACGGCGAGCGCGGAGGACGGCTGCGGCAAGGGAGCGCCTCTCATCGGTGTGCAGCGGTGCAGGAAGGCGGGACCACCGGTTGCCGGACGTCGGGGTGCGAGGCAGAGCCGGGACGGTGAGCGAGGAGCTTCGCTGGCCGGTGCCCGGATCGGGCTCAGCGGGTGTCGGCGTCGGCCCGGCCGCGGGCCTGGCCGGGGACGGTGGTCTCGTACTGGTGTGCCTGCAGCAGATACGCCTCCCGGTACCGGGAGGGGGGTTGGCGGGTCATGAGGTCGGTGTGGTTGCCCTCCTCGGTGAGCTTGCCGTGGTCGAGGACGAAGATGTGGTCGGCTTTCGCGGTGGCCCCGAGGCGGTGGGTGATGAGGACGACGGTGACGCCGAGGTCGCTGAGACGGCGGATCTGCTCGAAGGCTTCGACTTCGGCCTGGGGATCGAGGGCGGAGGTCGGCTCGTCGACGACGACCAGCGCGGGGAGGCGGCCGTCCGTGTCGGGGGTGGTCAGGCGTAGGCGGGTGCGGGCGAGGGCGACCTTCTGCCACTGTCCGCCGGAGAGGTTCACTCCGCCCTCGAACCCCTTGGCCAGCAAAGTGTCCCAGCCGCGGGGCAGTTCGTCGATCACCGTCTGCAGGTCGGCGTGGTCGGCGACGGTGTCCAGGCGCTCCTGGTCCAGGGGGACTTCGGGGCGTCCCAGCAGGAGGTTGGCCCGCACCGTGAAGATCCAGCGCTGGAAGTTCTGCGCGAGCAGGGTGACCGAACGGAACTGCTGGTGACGGTCGGCCGAAGCGGTGTCGACCCCGTCCCACAGCACCCTGCCCTGGTGGGGCTGGTAGACGCCGCACAGGATGTGGGCGAGCGTGGACTTGCCCGACCCGTTCGCGCCGACGAGAGCCACGACTTTCCCGCGCGGAAGGGTGAGGGTGACCTTGTCCAGGGCCGGGGTGTCGCGGCCGGGGTAGCTGAAGGTGACATCCTCGACGCTGATCGTCTCAGGGCGGTCCGGCAGGGGGGTACCTCCGGTGGGGATCGCCCGGAGGTGGCCGTCGCGGCGCAGCTGGTCGAGGTCGCGCACGAAGAGCGACTCCTCGTAGAGGCGGTTGATCTGGGCGACGAGGCCGCCGATGCTCGCGGATCCGGTGCGGATCGCGACGACGGCGGTGCCGGCGGCGGCGAGGGGGATCACGCCGTCCATGACGAGCCAGCCGAGCACGGCGAACGCTCCCGTGGTGGCGAGGCCGGCGAGGGCGGCGGTGAGCAGGTCGGTGCGGGCGCGGGCGCCGGCGAGGCGGGCCTGTTCCCTCTCGGCGGAAGCGGCCATCTGTTCGTAGTGGTGGAGGAGGAAGGGTCCGCTGGCGTGGACGCGCTGCTCGGCCGCGGAGTAGGGGCGGATCATCATGTCCGCCAGTGCGCTGCTGGCCCGGGAGTGCTGGAGCCAGGCGCGGGTGGAGGCGTACTGGCGGCGGGCGGTGAGCACGGCGCCCCAGCCGCGTGGCGCGGTGATCAGTACCAGCATCGGCAGCAGGGCGGGGTGGAGGAGGGACAGGACGCCGGCTGCGGAGATCAGCGACAGTCCTGCGGTGAGCACGGAGGTGGCCTGGCCGATGATGTTCTGCAGGGACATCGCGCCCCAGCGGGCGCTGTCGACCTCGGCGAGGAACTCGGGGTCCTCGATGGCCTCCAGCTCGGAGCGGCTGACGATGCCCAGGAACTCCACCGTCGCCCGACGGAAGACGGCGGGCTCC
The DNA here is from genome assembly GCF_040298365.1 of Kitasatospora sp. NPDC001603. NCBI lineage: Bacteria > Bacillati > Actinomycetota > Actinomycetes > Kitasatosporales > Streptomycetaceae > Kitasatospora > Kitasatospora sp. NPDC001603. The sequence continues at coordinate 85,004 of NZ_JBEPAA010000036.1, read as the reverse complement.
AGCTTTCCGCCCGCCCAACCGGAGGCCACGGACAGGCACGAGGAGAACGCGGCCAGGAACCCGACGGCGACGACCGCCGGGACGGCGGCCCGCAGTACCTGTCCGACCTCTCCCGGGGCGAGGGCCGCGGACAGGGCGCGGTTGGTGGCGATCAGCGCGCCGGCCGCGGCAAGGCCGCGGAGGACCTCCACGCCGATCAGGGCGACCAGCGCCCGGGGGTCGGCCTCCCACGCCATCCGGCCGGCCAGACGCAGGAAGCGGGGCATCTGCCGGGCCACCGCCCAGAACGTGACCTCCCCGCTGGCCATCTCGTGCTTGGCCCAGCCGTAGTCGTAGCGCATCGGCCCGCCGAACAGCAGCTGCTCGCTGTCGGAGACCTCCTCGGCGCGATTCGGAGTCCTGCTCATCCGGTTCCTTCCGTCGACGGGTGGGCGTACGGGCGTGGAGCCCGAGGGCGGGAGTGGACTCCCGGTCTCGGGCTGCGGCGGGTGCTCAGGCCGGGGTGCTCCCGTGGGCGTCGCGGGCGGCGACCGAGCGAAGGTGCTCGTCGAAGAACCGGCGGGGGTCGCCGCCCATCCGGGCGAGCATCACCAGGGCGGACAGCGCCACGTCGCAGGTCTCCTTGCGCACGTCGTCCCAGTCGTGGGAGAACCCCTTGCGGGGATTGGCGCCGAGGGCCCCGATGACGGCCTCCGCGACCTCCCCGGCCTCCTCCTGGAGCTTCAGAGCCTGCACCGTCCAGCGCAGCTCCTCGCTGCGGTCGAAGTGCACATCGAGCCTACTGGCAAGGGAGTTGACAATCTGCCAGGTCTGTTCCATGAGTGAGGATCCTGCCCCTGTTCGAATGGGGCGAGCAAGCCGATTCCTAATCTGGCGGTTCCCGGCGAGCCCGGCACTTTTCGATTCCCCGGCGGCCCGATCAGCCATGCCGGGTTCGCCCGGGCCTGGACGCGATAGTCGGCCAGTGAGGCAGCCTTGTGGGCCAGGCAGGAAGCCCTGGCCCGGCTACGCGAAGGCCCCGGCGGACGCCGCCCACCACCACGACGGGAACGTCCGCGACCTGCTCAAGCCGCTGCTGGCCGACGAGGAGGCCGGACCGCAGTGTTCGGGTTCCTCGACACCTGGGACGCCCGGAGTGGCGTGCTGCGCCTGCGGCCGGTCGACGGCCACCGCGGCCTGCCGGTGGCGCAGTCGCGGTAATGCCGCCCCGGCTGGTACTTCGTGGGGGCTGCCGCTCCGTGAGGGGTGCCGCGCTCCGACGGGCAGCGGTGCGTGCCACCGGTCAGCCGACCAGGGTTCCGTGGGTGATCGCCTCGCACCCAGGGTCCTGGGCCTGGGGCGGCGGGCGGCAGGTTCAGGGCGGGCGCGATGGTGTCGGGGGTTAGCGGGATCTCTCGCGCCGGCCGCACGTGCGCGAGATCGTGCGAGCCCAGCTGCGAATGCCCAATGCCCTCCTGCACACCGGAGGCGGGGGTGAACTGCTGGTGCGGGAGATCGCGGACGGCATCAGGAGGGTAGTTCAAGGCATCCCGGCCTACTCGTACCCGACCTTCTGCAACAGGTTTCAGGTGCCCATGATCCTCGCGAAAGTCGCCGGATCGGCATCGAAGCCGTAGACGCCGGGCTGGAATCCCCAGGCCCCCGAGCTGTCCCGGACGAACTCCGCGACCCTCGCCGCTGTCGCCTCACCGGCGCCGGCGAAGTCCACAGCCGCGAACTCATCGCGCCCGTTCCGGATCTTCACCACGGGGTTCGCTATGTCCCCGAACGTCAGTCGGCCGGCGTTCTGTTGGATGGCGACGCCCACGACCACCCGGACGTAGCGGTCGGCCAGACGGTCGAGCTCCAGGACGAGGCGTTCGTCGACGCCGAGGCCCTTGCCGTCAAGGCTGTCTCGGGTGAGGGTGATCGTGCCGTCGGGAGCGCGGCTGTCGAAATGAACCAGGTAGGCGGGGGCGCCGGACGGGGCGGGGGCGGTGTATGTCGCGGCGACGAGGTCCAGATCGTGACGGGCCGAACCTGCGGGACTCGGATCCCACAACAGGCCTACTTCGATCCGTTCCAGACCCTTGTTGAGACTGCTCACCGGACTGTCCCTTCGTCGTCGTACCGACCGGATTTGCGCTGTCGCGTACCAGTCCTCGGTGGTCAAGAGCATTGCACTACTGTGTAATTGACATACTATCAATGCCAACCGGGGCCTCGGGTCGACATGGGCGTGACCGTGCTCGTCATCGAACCCCAAATCCGCCCTCTCCGTGACCTACACAGACTTCGGGCCCCGCGAGACCTTCGCCGCCCCGGCAGCGGCCGCTGGCTGACCGGCGGCACCGCAGAGCCGCTGCCCACCCGAGCCACCGGCCCGGGGTGGGCAGCTCACGCGCGCAGGCCCTCATGGCGGCTTCTGTCGCGGCCGGCCTGTGTGAGCTCCAGGGATTCGTCGGCCGGGAGCTCGGGCCGCGCGTAGCGCACCTGACGCAGCGTGGCGGCCCCTGTCCCGCCCGGTCCGTGGTAAACGGTGGCGCGTACCGGCCGAGGTGGCGCAGCGCGGCCGCAGGGTGCGACGTTCGGGGCTGTTGAAGCCGGTGCCTACCGATCCGGCGTAGGAGGTCCTGACAAGCCCCGGCGGTGTGGCGCGCCGCGCTCGCCCACAGCCCGGACGAGCACTTCGCCCAACTCGCCCCGGAGGACGCGTTCGCCCGGATCCGGCGCCTGGCCCGCGCGCCGCCACCCGAGCCGGTTGCCCCCCTCGCCCCCCTCCTTGCCGCCGCACTGCGGACAATCGGCCGCGGCCGGGCGGGGCCGGCTGCGTGGTCGGCTCCCTGGCACGGCCTGTGGTGGGGGAGCGTCAGGGACGAGGCGGTGCCGGGGCGTCGATCTCGGCCCAGACCGTCTTGCCCCAGGACTGGAGTGCGGCGCCCCAGCGGTCGCTGGTGCAGGCGATGATGTGGAGGCCGTGGCCGCCCGGCCGGGCGGGAAGGTGCGGCTCGCGGGCGACGGGCAGGACCGGGGAGCCGTCACTGACCTCGATCCGCAGCCTTTGCCCGGTCGCGTCCAGGACCAGCTCCAGCGGGCCGTCGGCGTGCAGCAGCGTATTGGCGACCAGCTCCGCCACCAGGAGCACGATGTCGCCCTGGCCGGGCCACGACCAGTCGTCCAGCGCGGTCTGGACGAAGGCCCGCGCCGCAGCGACGGGCCTGTGCTGCCCGGCGAGCGGCAGGCGGCGGCGCTGCCCGCCAGGCGGCATCGTCAGTGCCGCGGTGGGCCGGTGGCCGTTGAGGGTCGGCCCGGGTGCGCTCATTCGGTCAGCCCTTCGTATCAGCGGTCTTGAGCTGCGACTGCCCGCTGCGCCGCGACTCAGACCACAAATCTGCTCGTACCGCCCGCGCGGCGGTGCGAAGCCGGTGCTCACGAGGCCTCCGGGAGAGCAGCCCCCACCGTGGGGCACACATCGAAGACCGCAGCGCAGCCGGTTATTTCGAGTAGCCGCCGCACCGGCTCCGACACCGCGGCCAGCCTCAGCTGCGCCCCGGCCGCGATCGCGTTCGCACGGACCTTCAGGAGGAGGTTGAGGGCGGAGGAGTCGCAGAAGGTGACCTGCTCAAGGTCGGCGATCACGACCTGGTTGTCCCAGAAGGCGCGCTCCAGAGCCTCCTGGGCCGGCAGCAGGGTCTCGATGTCCAGGTCGCCGGCGATGGCGACCACAGTGTGACCGGGCGCCAATCGCATCTCGACGTGCACACCCTCCTCGTCGAGATCCGCTGCTCCGAGCGCGGGCGGCTCATGGCGTGCCGACATCCTCATCCCCTCCTGGAACTGCGTCGTGTCGGTCCGCACGCTCGGGGCGGGGCGGCCACTGCACTGGCCGCCCCGCCCCGAGGAGTTGCGGGTCAGGCTGCTTCCAGGCCCTTGCGGAGCTGGGTGAGGATGCGGGACAGCAGACGGGAGACGTGCATCTGGGACACCCCGAGCCGCTCGCCGATCTGGGACTGGGTCATCTCCTGGGTGAAGCGCATCGACAGGATCAACCGGTCGCGCTCGGGCAGCGCTGCGACCAGCGGCTGGAGGGAGACGAGGTCCTCGATCAGGGTAAAGCGGTCGTCGGTGCCACCGAGCCGGGCAGCGAGCGCACCCGGGCCTTCGCCGTCGCCGGCCGGCACGTCGAGGGAGTCGACGCTGTGCGCGTTGGCCGCGGTGAGGCCCTCGATGACCTCCTCCTGCGACATCTCCAGGTAGGAGGCGAGTTCGGCGACCGTCGGCGACCGGTCCAGGTCGTGCGCGAGCGCGTCCTGGGCCTTGGCAAGCGTCAGGCGCAGCTCCTGCAGGCGGCGGGGGACGTGGACGGCCCAGGTGGTGTCCCGGAAGTGGCGGCGGATCTCGCCCAGGATCGTGGGGATCGCGAAAGTGGTGAACTCCGCCCCTCGGTCGGGGTCGAAGCGGTCGATGGCCTTGATCAGGCCGACCGAGCCGACCTGCATCAGGTCCTCCATGCTCTCGCGGTGCGCGCCGAAGCGGCGCAGCACGAAGCGCACCAGGGAGAGGTTGAGCTCGACCAGGGAGGAGCGGACGTAGGAGTACTCGCGGGTGCCCTCCTCCAGTGAGGCCAGCCGCACCAGCAGGACCCGGGACATGTCCCGCGCATCCGTGGGGGCGACTTCCGCCAGGTCCTCCACGTCGGCCAGCTCGGGGGCGATGTCGGCCGAGCGGGACGGGAGGGCGGCCTCCGTGCCGGTCAGGGGGCGGGTTTCCTGGAGGAGTCCACTGGTCACGGCCATGTCGTTCCCTTCCCTCGCGCTGTGAATAGTCGGCCCCCGGATACCCCGGGATCGCGGATCCATTCACGCCATTCGGGTGGAGTTTTCGTGGAAGCCGGGGGTCCGGCCAACCTTATAGCGGCTTCTCCCGGCCGCCCCGGGCCCTTGGTCCCGCTCCCGGGGTGAGACGGCGGCGGGTTCCGCACGCGGTAGCGAGGTGAGGGGAGGTGGCGGGCCAGCCAGTGCGCGAGGGGCGACCGTCCGTTCCGGGGCAGTTCCCGTTGGCGGGGGCCGGGATGGCACCCAGCTCCTCGAGCCGGGACAGGCGGCGGCCTCGTCGTCCGTTCGTCATCGCACCAGCATCCCGGCAGCCGCCCTCCCGAGAAGGAGGGTGGCCCGCTGAGTTCCGCCGCCGAGCGCGCTCCCGAACACCACCGGGCGCGCCGCCCCGGTGGCGCGGGCCGTCCGGTGCGCCTGCCCACTGTGCGCGTTGTCGGTGTGCACGACGGGCGACGCACGTAGGGTCGGGGCCGGGCGAGGAAGGCGGGGGCGGAGCTGCAGGACGAACCGGTGGCCCCGCGGGTCGCGGTGCGGCTGCCCGCCGACAGTCTGGGTCGCTGCTCCTGGGCGGTCTGAGACCGTGGGTGGCATCCGCCGGCGGGGAGGCCGCCCTGTACTTCGCCCGGTTCGGCGCGCAGGCGTGCATCCGCCGCCTTCGCTACCTCGGCGAAGCCGGCATCCTCCGCACCTGACCCGCGCTGCCGCGCCGACCGCCCGTGCGCCGGCCCAGTCGTGACGGCCGTCCAGAACGCCCCCGGCTCCGCCCCGCCGAGCCGGGACGGAGTAGCGGCCGGGCACGCCTCGAATCGCCGCCCGGGCGGGGCGCCGGAAAGTCAACCCGGCGGTTGACGCGCGATCAGCCCTCCCCGTGTCGGCGTACGCGTGAACGTGCTCCGGTAGGTACGGCTCGACGGGCACAGAGCCCCGGAGCCTCTTCGGGCTGCTCCTCATACCCGGCCATGGTGATCGCCGGGTGACCGGGTGTTTTCGCGGGCCATCGCTTGATCGGTGGAAGGTCAGCGACGAGGATACAGAAGGCGAGATCATCCGGGGAGGCGTAGTGCGTCTGGGGACAGTGGCGGTAACGGGCGCGGCGGGGAACATCGGGTCCGTCGTGCGCCAGGCACTTCGGGGTGAAGCGGCGCGTGTGATCCTGCTCGACCGGGTGCCGCTGCGGCCGGAGGCCGACAACGAGGACGTGCGCACCATCGACCTGCGCGACGCGGCCGCCGTGGAATCGGCACTCGCAGACGCTGATCAGGTGCTCCATCTGGGCGGTGTGCCGGACGAAGCGCAGCTCACGGATCTCCTCGACGCCAACGTGCTCGGCACCCACCACGTCCTGGAGGCGGCACGACGAACAGGCACCGAGCGGGTAGTGCTGGCCAGCAGCAACCGCGTGACCGGCTTCTACCCCGTCGGGCATCTCACGAGGCCGCAGGAGCCCGTACGGCCTGACGGCCTGTACGGGGTGAGCAAGGCGGCCATCGAGGCCCTCGGACAGCTCTACGCCGACAAGTTCGGCCTGTCCGTCATCTGCCTGCGCATCGGCAGCTTCGAGCCCGTCCCAACCGAGCCCCGGCATCTGGCGACGTGGCTCAGCCCGCGCGACGCCGTCGGATACATTCGGGCCGCGCTGACGGCCCCGCCCTCCACCCGCTTCGCCACCGTGTACGCCGTCTCCGCCAACACCCGCCGTTTCTGGGAGATCCCGGATCCGGCGGTACTGGACTACACACCCGTCGACAACGCCGAACCCCACGCCGTCGACATTCCCGGAGCCGACCTCCCGACCGACCCGGCAGCGCCCCAGGCCGGCCCCTACGCCCTGCCCGAGTTCACCCTTCCGCACCTCCGACCCTGACTGCACGGCCACCCGTGAGCGACACCCTCGACGCGGCCGGGCCGACGTGGCCGATCGAGGCTGACTGTCGTGCGCCGACCCTGTGGTGCACCGCGCGGCGCACGTTCGCCTGTGCCAGGTCGTGCACTTTCACACAAACGCCGACACCCCGCCTACAGCGGGGCGGTCACGGGCGGCGGGAGGGCGGTCACTGTGGAGACGGTGCCCTCGTGGCCGGCGCCTCGTCCCTGCCTCTCGCGCTCGGCACCGCCGCTGCGGCCAGCGCCCACGACGTACCGAGCGGCGAGTTCGAGAGGGCGACTTCACCGTCGGCCCGGGCGGGGCGGGCGTGCACCTCACCGAGGCCGAGTTCGGTCCGGACGGCGCCTCCTGCTTCACCGGCGCGGTGATGGCCGCCCCGGACGGGCTCACCGGTGGCTTCATCGACGGCGAGATTGGCTGGACCGGCTGACAGCCTCCATGCTGACGCCCCGGCCCCCGGCGGCGGGGTCCGGGGCGACTCGTTCCCAGTACCGGCACAGCATCAGACGGGTCTCACGGGGCTGCCTCGCGGGCTGCCTGTCAGCGGCGGTGCCGGGCATCCGCCGCGCCCTCGGAGCCGACCGGCACGAGACGTCGAACGCCTCGGTGGCGCCCGGCGGGGGCGATGGCCACCTCGACGGCAGCCGCCCCGATCAGCAGCACCAACAGAAGGATCAGCATCCCATGGCCTCCCACTCACGACGGGCCCGCGCACGCCCTCCTGCCCGTGATCCGGCCTCCAACACTTCCTTCTCCCAGCCGCGTCGGCCCGGCACCTCACCGCCACCCGCGTGGCCTGATCTCTCCGGAAGGCGCAGGCATGCCGGCCACCGGCTGGGGTAGCCGGGCTCTCGTCCAAGCAACACCAAACGACGAGGAGCACATTGTGACCAGCGGACTGTGGGGCTACGAGAACACCGAGGGCTACGCGGCGGGCACCGACCTGACCGGCTTCCGCGTCGAGGCGACCGACGGGCACATCGGCAAGGTCGACAAGCACACCGAGGACGTCGACACCGCCCACATCGTCGTCGACACCGGCCCGTGGATCTTCGGCCGCGAGGTTCTCCTCCCGGCGGGCACCATCACCCGCGTCGACGTGGACGAGAAGACAGTGTGGGTCGCCCGGACCCAGGACGAGGTGAAGAACGCCCCGGCGTTCGACAAGGACCAGCACACCGGCAACCGCGAGTACCACGACCGAATCGACGGCTACTACGGCGGCACCGGCACCGCCCTCTGACGGCACGTCATCGCGCGGGGCCCTCACCGGCCAAGAGGTCCTTGGCCGGTGAGGGCCCCGCCGGCGTTCCCGGCCGACCGGGCGCCGGGTGCCGTTCCGGCCGGGATCCGCGACGGCCGTGCTCTGCCGGGCCGGTCGGTCGTTGAACCGGGTATCGCCGCCGGCCCGCTCGTCGGCTGTCGGGTGCGGGCGGCGATATCGGGATGGTGAGCGGCTCCCTCCGGAGCAGGCCGGGTGAGGGTGGTCGCGGCCGTCAGGTGGGCCAGGGCGACGCGGGTGCGGTCCAGCACGGGGGTGCTGGTGTCCAGGCGCAGCGCGGGGACGGTGAGCAGGCTCTGCGGAGGTCTTGAGCCGCCGGGGGAGGCCCGGGTCGCGGTTGGCGGCCGGGTGCGTGCCCGTCCGCACGTCCCGGTGCAGACGGGCGGCGGCGACGTCGTCAGGGCAGACGTACCCGATGCCGCGCAGCGGCCGGCCGGTCTCCTCGGCCGGCCGCCCGCTGCACGTCCTCGACCCGGTAGCGGCGGGAACAGGTGCGGCCGTCGAGGACCACGGCCGCCTCCGGGCGCTCGCCGAGGTGCCGCGCGACCGTCAGGTGAAGGACGTGGGCGCAGAAGCCGTCCTGCTCCCGGGTGTAGGAGTCCGGGTGCGGTCCGAGCAGCGCGTCGCGGACGCGGTCCGGGCAATTGCCCAGCGCGGTGTACCTTCCGCCCCGGGCCTGTCCCGGGATGCCCGCCGGAGCGTCGGCCGAAGGCCTGCTCCGGCGGGCAGGAGCGTCAGCGGGGTGAACCGCGTCAGCTGGTCGGGGCGGGGAAGCGCGCCCAGACGCGATGGGTGGCGAGCAGCTCTGCCAGGCCTGTGACCAGCTCGGCCGGGTTGTCCGCGACGAGTACCCCGGGCGCCTGGGGGTCGACGGCGGCCGACACCCAGACGGGCCGGGCGGCGGGGAGGCCGGCGATCGGCTTGGCGTGCCGGTAGGCCTCGTTGACCAGCAGCGCGACGCGGGAGTCGACCGCTCCCTGGGCCGGCCCGGACTTGGCGTCGCGCGCGCCCAGGTCGTCCGCGCCCGGCGCCGGCGCGCCGGTGACCACGAGGGCGTCGAACTCCACGGAGCGGGCGGCGGCGAACGTCCGCTGGACGGTGAGGTCCTCGGCGAGCGGTGCGCCGGTGGGGGCGATGAGCAGAGCGGTCATGCCGGCCGCGCGGACGGCGTCGCGGGCCTGGCGGACGGGGTCCAGGTCGCTGCCGGGGGCGGCGACGACACCCACCACGCGGCCGTCGACCGGCCAGCTCGCACCGAGCTGGGACAGGGCGGGGCTCGGGGTGGCGTCTGCGGGCTTGACGGTGGCCTGCGGTGCGGGCAGGCCCAGGCCGCTCGCCACCTCGGCACAGAGGGTGGTGTCGATGTTGGCGAGGACGGTGAGAACCCGCTCCTTGATCGCCTGCTCGTAGACCTTGGTGAGTTCGAAGGTGTAGGCGGCGATGACGTGCTGCTGCTCGACGGGGCTGAGGCTGAGCCAGAACAGCCGGGGCTGGCTGAAGTGGTCGGCGAACGACGCGGGCGCCTCGCGGACCTTGTTCGCGGCCGCGAGGGGGGTGGGGAACTCGATGTAGGCGCGCTCGTCGGCACCGGCGAAGAAGGGGCATCCGCCGTCGAGCGAGTTCGGCTTGTAGGGTGCGACGCCGGTGTGCACCGCGTCCTGGTGGAAGCCGTCGCGGAGCATGTCGTTGACCGGCGCGTGGGTGCGGTTGATCGGGATCTGCGCGAAGTTCGGGCCACCGAGCCGGGTGATCTGGGTGTCGAGGTAGGAGAACAGGCGTCCGGCGAGCAGCGGGTCGTCCGTGACGTCGATGCCGGGGACGAGGTGGCCGGGGTGGAAGGCGACCTGTTCGGTCTCGGCGAAGTAGTTGCTCGGGTTGGCGTTGAGGGTCATCAGGCCGACCGGGCGGACGGGGGCGAGTTCCTCCGGAACGATCTTGGTGGGGTCGAGCAGGTCGATGCCGTGAAAGGTCTGCTCCGGGGTGTCGGGGAAGACCTGGACGCCGAGCTCCCACTGGGGGAAGGCCCCCGCCTCGATGGCGTCGGCGAGGTCGCGGCGGTGGAAGTCAGGGTCCATGCCGCCCAGAAGCTGGGCCTCCTCCCAGACGAGGGAGTGCACGCCCGCCTTCGGCTTCCAGTGGAACTTCACCAGACTGGCGGAGCCCTCGGCGTTGACCAGGCGGAAGGTGTGGACACCGAAGCCCTCCATCATCCGCAAGGAGCGCGGGATGCCCCGGTCGGACATGTTCCAGATGGTGTGGTGGGTGGCCTCGGTGTGCAGGGACACGAAGTCCCAGAACGTGTCGTGGGCGCTCTGTGCCTGCGGGATCTCCCGGTCCGGGTGCGGCTTGCCGGCGTGGATGACGTCGGGGAACTTGATGGCGTCCTGGATGAAGAAGACCGGGATGTTGTTGCCGACGAGATCGAAGACGCCCTCGGTGGTGTAGAACTTCGTCGCGAAGCCGCGCGTGTCGCGCACGGTGTCCGCCGACCCGCGGGAGCCGAGCACGGTGGAGAAGCGCACGAAGACCGGCGTCTCGACACCGTCCGCGAGGAACGCCGCCTTGGTGACCTCTCCGGCGGTGCCGTAGCCGCGGAACACGCCGTGGGCGGCGGCGCCACGGGCGTGCACCACCCGCTCCGGGATCCGCTCGTGGTCGAAATGCATGATCTTCTCGCGCAGGTGATGGTCCTGCAGCAGCACCGGCCCCCGCGGGCCCGCCTTCAACGAGTGATCACTGTCGAAGACCCGCGTGCCGTTCGCCGTGGTGAGGTAGCCACCGCTCTGCGACCGCACGTCCCGAGCGGCCCCGCTGTCGCGCCCGGTGGCGGAGACGACGGCCGGCTCGTCCTGGTCGGGCTTGGGCGGAAGGGGAGCCCGCGGTTCCGTCGGCTCGGCCACCGACGGTGGCTCGGCCCCGGGGGCGCCCGGGACGGCCGGCCGGGCCCGGTCCTTCACCTCGGCCACCGCGTCCGCCACGGCGTCGACGACCTTCCGTACGGGGTTGGACTTGTCCATCGGTTCCTCCGGATGCCGGAAAGGGCAGTACGTGCTGAATCGGTCGGCGCACTCACGACCAGGCGGCGTGGCGCCGCCCCCAGCATGGAGGCCGGGTGGGTCGGGCGCGCTGCTGGGGCGGCTGTTCGGGTCGGGAGCGCTTCGGGTCAGGACAGGATCGCGTCGGCTGCCTTCTTCAGGGCGCCGGGCTGCTGCGGCGCGCGGGGTGCCTTCGCCCGCGCTTCGATCAGGCGGGCGCCGATCTCCTGCAACTCCTTTCGGCCCAGCGCTTCGCGGACCTTGGGGAACCAGTCGTTCTCCTCCTCCTCGATGTGGTGGCTCACGCTCTCGATCAGCACCGTGGTCTTGGCGTCGAAGCGCTCGTCCTCGGGGCTCATCGCGGACAGTTCCGTGCAGAGCAGGTCGGCGACGTGATGTTCCTCGTAGGACTCCAGGATGTCGCTCTCCAGGTCCGGCACGAGCCTGCGGACCTCGGGGTACATCACCTCGTTCTCGATGTAGGTGTGCACGGTGAGGGCTTCCAGGATCTGCTTCACCAGGTCGGCCTTCTCCGCGCGGGCGTTCTCGCCGGCGCTCGTGAAGGCACGGAACAGACGGCGGACGTCCTTGTGGTCCTCCTTGAGGAGAACGATGGCGTCGGTGGACATGAGGGTTCCTTTCTGCGGGCTGCGAGGTGTGCCTCCCCGTCTCCCCCGCCCGCCCCCGCCGCATGCATGCCCGCCGCCGAACGGGTGGATGCCGTCGGCCTCCGAGGACCGGTCGTCGAGACCGTCAACGCGGCAGGAACCGCCGGCTGGGGGATCGCGTGTAGTCGAGGCCGGCGGCGTCCTCTCCACCGTCGGATCGCTTGAGCCCGACCAGTAGACCGTCGACGTTCGCCTGCTGGGCCTGTTTCGGTCGGCGACCTTGACCTCGACGGCGCCCGGTGCGCCATCGACCGGGATCTGCGAGGGGTCGTTGCCTGGACCGCTCTGCGTCTTGGCGGCGGGGCCGGAGCGGTGACGCGCGGCTCCGCGGGATGGGGGCGTGCCACCATTGGACGGATAGTCTCTGCGGAGATAATCTATGCGTAGATCGCCTAGTCGAGGAGACCGCCTTATGTGGGAGTACGAGCACAGCATCGAGACCAGCGCCACCCCCGAGGCGATCTGGCGACTCTGGGCCGACGTCGAGAACTGGGGTACCTGGAACGCCGAGATCGACAAGATCGAGATGAATGGCCCGTTCGCGGCGGGCACGCAGATCACGATGGTGCCGCCCGGGGACGACCCGGTACTGCTGCACATCGCCGAAGCCGTCGAAGACGAACTATTCGTCGACGAGGCGCGCTTCGACGGCCTGCTGCTGCGCACGATCCACCGGATCCACCGGATCAACGAGACCCGCATCCGCGTGGTGTACCGGATGGAGATCACCGGCACCGGCGCCGACGAGGCCGGCCCGCAGATCGGCCCGGGCATAACCGCCGACTGGCCCGAGACAATGGCCTCGCTGGCCGAGCTGGCGCTTCGCTGATGCCCCTCAGCCCCGGCGCCAGCCCCGGATTCCTGCTGTGGCACGCCACCCTGCGCTGGCAGCGCGACATCGCCACAGCCCTGTCCCCGCTCGATCTCACCCACGTGCAGTTCGTGCTGCTCGCCTGTACGTGGTGGCTCAACACCCAGGGCGAGCATCCCAACCAACTGGCCCTCGCCCGCCAAGCCGGCACCGACGTCAAGATGACCTCCCAGGTACTGCGCACCCTGGAACACAAGGGACTCATCGAGCGTGAAGTCGACCCGGCCGACACCCGCGCCAAACGACTGCGCGTCACCGTCACCGGTGCTGACCTGGCCCCACGCGCGATTGCCGCCGTCGAGCGCGCCGACGCGCGGTTCTTCGAGCCGGTGCCCCTCGACGACGCGGTGGCCCTGCTCGGCCGCCTGGCCCATCCCGACACCTGAAACGCCCTCACCGGCAACCGCAAGCCACCGAACCCGGACGGGAAGGTCGACTCCGCCGCGTCCGCAGGCCCGAGGAAACCACGCTTCTCCACCCTCCGCTGTAGCAAGCCGGTGAACTACCGCCAGGGTTTACCTCCCGGATCAGTCAGGAGGGGGAAGCTTCCAGCCGGACATCTCCCTAGCGTGGTGGCCACACCGGAGCGGCGCCACAGACGGCCGCCCCGGCGGCCGCAACGAGAACGCTGCCCACGGGGGCACGGCTGCCCGACTCCGCCACCAAGGACGTGGCCAGCGCCAAGAGCCGCAGGCCGTACCTCAAGGCCACCTTCAAGACGGCATTCCCTGGCGTCGGCGATTGTTCGAAGTACATCGAGCTCGACTGACCTGCCCGCGCCGCGGACGAAGGGGGTGACAGCGCCGGTGCTGCGAGGGTGGCGGCACCGTCGCTGCCCGTTGCCGCAGCGCTGGTTGTTGCCAGTGACCGACCCTTGGATGGACGGCAGGCCGCGGGCCCCTCAATACGGTTGACCATCTGGAGGTTCGGAGACGGTAGGGCCGCCTGCGGACGGCGGTGCGTGGTTCCGGGCGAGTGCGCAGCTCGCCAGGGGAGTCAAGGGGAGACGTGGACATCAGTGGAGTACAGGGCGAGCCGCCCAGCTGCGGTCTCTGGCCGCCACCACAGGTGCGCCGACCGGAGCAACAGCGCGAGACGACCAACGGGACGCCCGCTGGCTCCGAGTCGCTGCCGGCCGGCCGTCCGGCGCCTCGACCGGTGCCGGGCGCGGCAGCCCCGGCAGCCGGTGCTGGGCGGCTGATCGGCGGCCGGTACCCGTTGCTGGAACGCCTCGGCGCCGGCGGCATGGGCACGGTGTGGCGGGCCCCGTCCGTGGTCCGGACCCGGCGCTGGCTGCGCAGTCGCACCGGCCTCACCACGAGCGTGGTGGGCGCGGTCGCCCTCGCCGTTGTGTTCGCCCTCGTCGTGCAACTGGCGGGGGGTGACCTCCCGGACGGGCGGAAGCGCTACGACGAGTACCGGATGCAGTTGGCCCTCGCGGCCCCGGCCGACTGGACCATCAAGACCCTTGGACGGCCTGGAGGACACCAGCGGCGCCTACCGGGGCACCTCCTACACCTCACCCAAGGGAGACATGTGGATCGGGGTCGACCGGAAGGAGAAGTCCCCCGAGGCGGCCCGGGCGATCGCCGAGCGCTGGAAGCGGGAACACGAGAGGGCCACCCCTCCACAGGGTGGCGCCGCCAGCGTGGCGACGGTGGAGTCCGGCACCGAGCAGGGCCGGGACGCTGCGATCATCACCGAGACCTACAGCCAGGACAGCAAGGGGACGCCCAGGCGGCTGTCCAAGGCCTTGATCCTGGTCAGTTCCCGTCAGGAGCGTCTCAGCATCTGGGTGGACGTCCCGGCCGGCACGACGGCGGGCCGGACCGCCGACGACCTTCTGCGGAAAGTCAGGTCGGCCTACCAGGTCCGGGACCTGTGAGGAGGTCCCCGCGACGCCGCTGCCGCCCGGTCAGCTGCCGCCTGGTACACCTTCGGCCCGGGCCGGTCCCTCCCGGGCCCGGGGTCCGCTGCTCGCGGCTTCGTTCGTCGTCGCGGACGGACGGGGTCTCCGGCCGTCCGCGACCGGCGTGGACGCCTCCCGGGCCTACGCCCTGTCGTGGTGCGCCGGGCCTTGCCCGTCTTCGGTCGGCAGGGCGCGGACGGCGTGGGCGATGGTGGAGCGGAGATCGTCGAGGCTGTGGTCCGCGCCGAGGATCATGCGGCGAAGCTGAGGCATGGCCAGGGTCCAGCCGACCAGGCCGAGGGTACCGTCGTCCCGCAGCTCCTGCTGCCGATGGCCGCGGGCCTGGTCGCCCCGGACCGGCGCGGCTCGGTGATCGGCACCCTCCAGGGCGGCCTCATCGGCGGAATCCTGCTGGCCCGCACCTTCGGCGGCGTGATCGGCGAACACCTCGGCTGGCGCGCCCCGTACCTGACCGCCGCCGTACTCACCGGCCTGCTCGCCCTCGTCCTCGGCCTGGCCCTGCCCACCACCGCGCCCGCCACCCGCGACCGGTACCCGGCACTCCTCGCGGACACCGTGCGGATGCTACGCACCGAGCCGGACCTGCGCCGCTCCGCCCTCTACCAGTCAACCCTCTTCGGCGCCTTCAGCGCCGCCTGGACGGCGCTCGCCCTGCTGCTCACCGGCCCGCACTACCGCATGGACGCCCAGGCCGTCGGCGTTCTGGCCCTGATCGGCGCGGCCGGCATGGGCTGCGCCCCGGCCGCCGGACGCTGGGTGGACCGGCGTGGCGCGGACCACGTGAGCACCTGGTGCACCGGCGGCGTCCTCGCCGCCGCGCCGGCACTGACCGCCGGGGTCGCGGGCGGCGCGGCGGGGCTGGCGGCCGTCGCCCTGGGACTCCTGCTGCTCGACCTGGCCGTGCAAACCAGCCAGATCGCCAACCAGGCCCGCATCTTCTCGCTGCGCCCGGAGGCCCGCAGCCGCCTCAACACCGCCTACATGACGTGTTCGTTCCTCGGTGGCACCGCCGGATCCTGGCTCGGCATCCACGCCTTCGCCCTGCTGGACTGGCCCGGCGTGTGCGCGCTCATCGCCCTCGCCGCGGCCCTCGCCCTCACCGCCCGGCTCGCCGACCGCCGCCGCTACCACCACCGTCCGCGGCCCGAGAGGTCGGACGTCGGGGAGCACATCGCATCGCACGCCGGACCACCGCGGTGAACGGCCACCGGACCTCGGCGCGGGCACCACCACCGCTGCCGTGCCCAGCCACGCAGTCGCAGACGCAGACGAATCAAGAACCCGACGTGAAGGATCACCATGACGTTCCCGGCCATGCCACCCGCCATCCTGCAGTTCTTCAGCGCCTCCCGGGAGGGCGATGCCGACACCTGGGCGAAGGCGTTCGCCGAGGACGGCGTCTTCCACGACCCCGTCGGCACCCCGCCGATCGTTGGACGCGCGGCGATCCGGGACTTCATCGCCGGCGTCCTGCCCGCCTTCCAGCCCTTCCTCGGGCTGACCCCCACCGAGGCCCACACCCTCGGCAACCACGTCGCCGTCTCCTGGCGGGGAGCCGCCGTCACCGTCGACGGCAGGCCGGTCAACTGGTCCGGCATCAACGTCTACGAACTGGACGAAGCCGGCCTCATCCGGGACGCCAAGGCCTACTTCAACCGCGCAGTCTTCCAGGCCCAACTCGCCAACTGAACCCCGCCGTCCCGATTCCGGCGCGGGCCACGAGGCCACAGCCACCTCGCCCGCGCCGGAAGTCCGGCGAGACCAGCGGCGATGGCTTCAAGTCCTGGCTCGTCAGCGTGGCCAGCTACGCCGAGACCGCCACCTTCCGCGTGGCCCTGCGGCCGGACCTCCCGATGCCGGGGCGGAAGCCTTCGGCAGCATGGACGTGAGCACCTGTGTGAGATCGGAAGGATCCATGCCGCCGCCGCCGTCACCGACGCCCGCGCCCGCAGCGGGGCTCGCGGCCCTCTCGGCTCGTCCGGCCGTCGACCGCCGCCCATACCCGGGCCGATCAGCTCTGACAGCAGCCGCTGACGGCAGCCGCCGTTCGGCTTCGGCCTCGTCCGTAGCTCGCAGGGGCAGCGCGGCCAGCAGACGCTGAACGAGTCACTGTTTGTCGCGAGCCATGACGTCCGCGGCACACTTGCCAACGTTGGTGAAACCAAGGTGCCTCGATGGGCGGTGGTCGGGTAGCGTGCTGACCATGTCGAGTCCTGAGTCAGACACCGTGGGGGCTTTCGGTCACGCCGTCAGCCCCCTGAGTCACTGAGCTCATCATCCTGCCGTCGCGCCGCGTTCCGCGGTCGGACGAGCGCGCCCCCGGGGGGCTGGTCGCGGTGACGAGATGACCTTCTCGTGCTTCTCCTCGACTTCGGAGCCACTCGATGCTTCTTCCGTTGTACCTACTTGCCGTGGCGGTCTTCGCCATGGGCACCTCGGAGTTCATGCTCGCCGGCCTACTGCCGGACATCGCCTCGGATCTCGACGTCACAGTCGGGACAGCAGGCGCACTCACCTCGGCCTTCGCGATCGGCATGATCGTCGGTGCTCCCCTTGTGGCTGCGCTTGCCCGCAACTGGCCCAGGCGCTCCACCCTCCTGGCGTTCATCCTCGCCTTCGCCGCAGCTCACGCCGTGGGAGCCATCACCACCAGCTTCCCGATGCTGTTCGCCACCCGGGTCGTCGCCGCGCTCGCGAACGCAGGATTCCTCGCGGTCGCTCTGACGGCTGCCGCCACACTGGTCCCTGCCGACAGGAAGGGACGTGCGCTGGCCGTACTCCTGTCAGGCACAACGGTAGCCACGATCGCCGGCGTCCCCGGTGGGTCGGTACTCGGCATGCTACTCGGCTGGCGGACCACATTCTGGGCGGTCGCCGCCCTCTGTCTGCCTGCGGCTCTTGGCATCCTGACGGGAGTCCCCGCAGGCCGTGTAAAGGAAGAGGCGACTGGCGGGCTAACCTTGCGCGCGGAGCTCGCCCAGCTCAAAAGCCCTCGGTTGACGCTGGTCATGCTGCTCGGCGCGCTGGTGAACGCGGCGACCTTCGCCGGCTTGACCTTCCTCGCCCCGGTCGTGACCGACACCGCCAGGCTGGACGAGCTGTGGATCTCTGTCGCTCTGGTGCTCTTCGGTGCCGGTTCCTTCGTCGGCGTCACCGTCGCTGGACGACTGTCGGACCAGCGCCCGACCCAAGTCCTCGCAGTCGGTGGTCCGCTGCTGCTCATCGGCTGGCCAGCCCTGGCCGTGCTGGCTGACGAGCCGGTCGCGCTGCTCGGCCTCGTGTTCGTTCAAGGCGCTCTGTCGTTCGCGCTGGGCAGCACGCTGATCACGCGGGTTCTCTACGCGGCGGCGGGAGCGCCCACCATGGCCGGCTCGTACGCGACCGCGGCACTCAATGTGGGCGCTGCCGCCGGACCTCTCATCGCCGCGACAACTCTTGGCACCGCGGCCGGGGACCTCGGGCCGCTGTGGGCAAGCGGGCTCCTGGTCGCTGTCGCGCTGCTCATCGCGTTCCCCCTCCGTACTGTGATCTCCCCTGGCCGACGCGCCGAGGCGCTCCGGTGACGCATGCCACCGTCGCCGAGTAGATAACGGGTGGTCTCGACCACGGCCCGGTTCGATGCGGCTGACCGTCACTGAGACCCCGCCAAGGGTGTGGCCCGGGCCCGCTCGGCGATGTGCTTGAGGTGGATGCCGGCGCGATCTCGGAGTTGGGGAACTGGTCGGGGACCATCGCCATCGTCCTGCGGACCATGTGCGGGCGTACGTAGGTGATGGGGATCTCGTCGAGGCCGGTCCAGGCCCGGTTCGTGTTGCGGGCCTGGACCGGCCAGGTCGGTGCCCTTGGGGGAGTACTGGTGGAGCAGGCCGTGGTGTACTCGTTGGAGCCGCGCTGCCAGGGGCTGTCCGGATCACAGAAAGTAGACCGGGCTGTCGGTGGCCAGGGTGAGCAACTGCGGAGGTCGAGGGTTACCAACCCCACTCCGGTGCTTCCGGTGGCGCCGCTCGTCGCCCCGTGGCCGGCGACCATCAGCGTCGTGGCGGCGACGGTACTGGCCGACGGCTCCGTGATCGTCATCCGGGGCGCGTCGGTCCCCCTGGCCGCCCGGTGGTCGACCACACCGGCGTAGCCGACTGGGTGCTGTTCCCGGCCGGCCAGCACTCCCCGGCTCGGGGCGATCTTGCCGGGCTTGGGGGCGGCCGGCGGGCATCGGCGCGGGCCTGACGGCCTGGCTCGCCGGGCGCCCCTGGCGTCGAGAACGTATGCCGCGACCGCGCACCGTACTTCTCTGAGGGCGCCTCCGTCGGAGCGCCGCAGGCCGTCCAGATGGCAGACCGCTGGCAGTCTTTGCACCGTCCCTGCCCCCGGGCAGCACCGCTGCCCCCCCGGTGGCCGCGGCGAGCCGCGGCCGGGGTCACTCGCCTCCGCCGTCGCCGCAGGTGCGCGCAGCCGAGACGAGGTCGGTCCCCGACCGGGTGGCGGCGTGCCGCACCGTGTTGCCGTGCCGGAGGCTGGTCACCAGGCCGGCGGCCCGCAGGGCCGCCACGTGCTCGGAGGCCGAGGCAGGTGAGATGGCGAGATCCCGGGCGAGCTGCGTGGTGGTGCGGCCGTCCAGGGCGGCCAGGACGGTCAGTACGGCAGCACGGGTGCGGCCCAGGAGCGTCGCCAGGGCGCCCGGTGTCCGGCCGGGGCCGGCGGGCGACGGCCCGGGGGTGAGATGACCGTTCCGGGAGGCCCAGACGGGTTGGTAGGCCAGGACCGGCGTGTCGAGGTCGTTGATCAGGGCCCGGGGGCGGGGGCCGCAGAAGACGTGGGCGCACAGGGAAAGGCCTCGCCCCTCCAGGTGGATGTCGGCCTCCTCCTGTCCGGTCAGCGCGGGCAGCTCCAGCACGGGCTCTTGCCAGCGCGCCCGGGGATGCAGTCCGGTCAGCACCGCCCCGATGCCGGCGCGGGCCATGGTGTGCACCCGCCACGCCCGGTCGGCGTCCAGGACCGTCCGCATCTGCCCGGCGAAGGGCGTCACGGCGATGTCGTAGTACGCCGCCAGCGCGTCGACCACGGCATCCAGTGCCGCACGGTCCCCCGCGGCCAGTGCCCCCGTCCAGGAGGGCAGGCGCTGCTGGCCCGCGAGGCGCCGCAGGTCGGCCAACAGACGCCTGCGGGGCGTGGACCGTATCGCGTCGAGAGCGGCCGGGCCGGAGGACGCCCGGGTGCCGAGGGTGAGGAAGTCCGGCACCCAGCCGGTGGCCGGAACCACCGAACCGAGCAGTGAGGCGTGTTCGGGTAGCCGCTGCAGGACGTGCTGCCGCCACGCGGAGAACCTCCGCCCGCAAGGGCGCCGCAGCGTCTGCAGGCTCATCACCGCCTCGCTCACCGGCAGCGCGCGGCCGCCGGTCAGCACCGTCCGGGCCAGATCCTCGGCCGTGAAGTGGATTCGCAACATGACAGTCCCCTGTGTCCGATTCTCGAAGGACTCCTCCCGAGGCCAGGGATATTCGGCTACGCCCGAAGGTCGTTGTCGAGAGAGCCCGCGGCCGAACATGCTGTGTCCAGGCCAACCGAAAGACCGACCAGGCGTCCCTGGAGGAGGGAGCACGTGCATGTGTGTCGCGCCGACGCCGTCGCGCCGGGCCGGGGGCGGCCGGAAGGTGTCGACACGAATCGCTCAATGACGGCGCCTTCGACTTTCCGATTTGGGGGTCAACCTGAGCGGCCGTCTCCTTCGTGCACGTATTTCTGTGACGTCTCACGGTTGGTCCGGCCGGCGCGCCGGCCGGGTTCGTACGTCGGACCCGCCGTCGTCGCCGATGTCATCGGTAATTTCGTCGCCGGGATTCCCCGGCCGATCTCGCAAAGGAAAGCGTGATGACCATTCGCTCCGTACTGGTTCGCTCCGCGGTCGCGGCGACCGCCGTGACCGGCTTGCTGCTCGGGCTCGCGGGCCCGTCGGCCGCCAGCAGCGGCCACTGGATCTCCGGCTACAACTCCGACCGGGGTGCCAAGGTCGAGGGCACCCTCATCGAGCCCACGTCGGGCTGCGACTACGCGAAGGTCAAGTCCGACGGGGCCGCGAAGATCTACGACACCGACGGCGACGGGAACGGGGCCATCGCGTATCTGATCACGTACAAGTGCGGCACCGGTACGAAGCAGATCACGAAGCTCGGGAGCGTCTCCGGCGAGGGGCGGAGCGCGCTGCTGAGCTCCGTCACCGTCTACAACGTCAGCAGCGCCGCCCTCCAGGTGTGCGAGTACTACGGCGATGACCAGTTCATCGACTGCGTGACGTACGGCTAGGCCGCTCCGGGTCGCCGGGCGAACGGACGTCCGTTCCGCCCGGCGGCGCCGGCGGGGTCGAGCATCACCGGCCACGGCCACGTCACCCGCCCAAGCGGCGACCGGGGCCACCGGGACGGCCGGGACCGCGATGCCCGCGGTGGCGGTGAGGACTCGAACGCGCATGCTGGTGCTCCATTCGACCGGGGAGGTTACGCCGCGGGCCCGGGTTGGTCCGGCAGCGACCTCACCTTGTGGCGGGCCGGCCGGGAGCGGCAAGGGGAGATCCCGTCCGGGACGGCTCCGGACGTGTCCCGGACAGAGGGCGCCATGCTCAGGCGGGCTCGGCTCCGCAGGCCGTGATGGTGGCACGGTCGCCGCCGCACCCGTCCGTGCAGCAGGACGGTCCCGGAGGCCACTGGTGGGGCCGGCATCCGGCATCCGGGAGCCGCCGGCGGATCACGCCACGCAGTTGATCAATTACCAACACTTTCTGAGCCGAACGGACTTGCGGCGGTCGCCTTTGACGAAGTACAGCTCCGCGTGACGGACAGCCGACTGCACCAGGCTCACACCGAACTCGGCCGCGATCGCGGTCAGCGCACGCCGTTCGCCGGTCCGGTCCGGCGTGCCCTCACATGGGACGGCCGGGGCTGCGAAGAGGGTGTCCGGGTCGAGCCTGGGTGGTATCGGGCCGCCACTTCGACGAACCTAGCGCGGCCAGTCGGGTGCGGGATCGGTGGGGAGGAGCGGGCGGACGGCGCCCAGTACGGCGCCGATGCACACGTCGCGCAGGTCGGCCCGACTGCAGGTCTGCCGGCCCGGGTTGGGGCATAGGTCCCGTGTCCGCTGCCCTCGCAGGTCACGAAGACGCCATCTCGGGAAGACGCGGTGGATGTCGTCCAGCCAGTCGACCGCGGTGACCCGGGCCGGGCCGCGGCCCGCGCGGCGCACGCCGCGGCGGGCCGGATCTCGGCAGGCGGGCGCTGGAGCTCCTCCGCAGTGGTGATCGTGGTCCCGGCGGCCTTTCCCGGGTGGCCGTCGGTGAGGTGGCGAGGGGTCACAACGTGGTCAGCTCGGTGAGGTCGGCGATCACCTCGGAGGCGATCACCGGGTCGAGCTCGGCGAAGGTCGGGAAGGTGCGGTCGTGGGTCCAGTAGTCGCCCGGGCGCCTGTCGAGCCACACCGTTTCCACCCGCTGCTCGGGGTAGGAGTCGAACATGCCGACGGCGATGCCGTCCTCCGGGGCGATCACCACGTAGAGGTCGGGCCCGACCCGGCGGGACAGCCACTGCTCGACGCCGTTGTCCTGGGGCTCGCCGCGCCGCCAGCCGCGCCGTTCCATTCCGACCAGCCGGGGGGTGGGCAGCACCGGACCGTTCTCGAAGCGGGTGAGTCGATGGCCGGCCCGCTCCTCGTCGGTCAGCGCGTACACCGGGCGGCCGAGCTGGCGGAACGGCTGGAGGATCTCGAAGTCGGCGAACAGCTCCGACCAGTCGGCGAGGACGTCGCCGAGCAGGAGCGGGTGCGCCAGCCGGACGGAGGCCGTGGCCGGCAGCGCGAACGCCTCGTCCCGGACGTCCGCCAGGGTGCGGTCCTCGGTGACGCGGAACGCCGTCACCGTGCCGTCCGTCTCGGAGAGCCACACCAGGCGGCGCACCAGGTGCCACAGCAGCGGATGCCCGACGAAGAGCTGGTCGAACTCCTGTGCCGTCCATGAGCGTTGGGAGATCATCGCCTCCTCCAGGCGGCGGACCTGATCCCCCGCCACCGTGCGGACGTCCTTCTTCAGCGCGGCGAAGCGCTTGCGCTCGGCGGGCGCCAGCTCGGCGTCGTCCCGCGCCCCCGGGGCGGGCAGGTCCTTGCGGCGGGCGCCGGCCGCGTCCAGTCACCGTGCCGGGCCGAACCCTCCCCAGACCGAGGCGGGCCCGCTGGACGACTGGGCGTCGACCCGGTAGCCGTCGTTCGCGGCGCTGCGCGTGCCGGTAGCGTGGTTGAACTGGCCGGCGAACTCGTGCTGTCCGGCCGGCACCGTGCGGCCCGGCTTCAGGACCCAGCGGTAGACCAGTAGGCCGCCGGACTCCTGAGCGGTGACGGTGAAGTCGTCGCTCGGCAGGGTCCGCCAGTTGCCGGTGTCCCGTACGTCGCCGGTCTGGGCGATGCGCAGCTCCACGGTGAGTGAGGTGAGCGGCTGGGCGGTCTTGAGGACGAGGTTGTGCTGGGACCAGTAGACCGTGCTGTGCGGGTCGACCGACCCCTCCGACCGCAGCGATCCGTCCTGGGGGTGGCTGCTCGAGGGGGTCGGGCGCGGACCGGTCGGAGTGCTGGTGGCCGGGGCCGGCACGGGTGCCGGGGCGACGCTGCTCGGGGCGGCCGGTGGCGTCGGCGAAGGGGTGACCGTCGGAGACGGGGCGGCCGGAGCGGTGGTGACGGTGTCCGACGGCGGTGGCGTCCGGACGATGCCGGCGACGGCGAGGCCGCCGGTCGCCAGGATTCCGGCGACGGCGAGGCCTGCGAGCGAGGCCCTGGGCCACGACCTCGCGAACAACGGGCTTCGGTGGCGGGCGGGCGGGCCGGCCGCGCCGCGTTCTACCCGTGCCAGCATCCGTGCGCGGTCGGGCTGGTGGGCTTCGGCGGCCTCGCGCAGCCGTCGGGCGATGTGGTCGTTCACCGTTCGTTCCTCCCTCCCGTCGCCAGTTCGCCGACCGCTCGTGCGCCGAGTGCGCGTTCCAGCTCGGCCATGCCCTTCGAGGTCTGGCTCTTCACCGTACCCACCGAGACGCCCAGGGCCGCGGCGGTGTCCTTCTCCGACAGGTCGAAGGCGTGGCGCAGCACCACGCACGCCCGCTTGCGGAACGGCAGCCGGGCGAGCGCCGAACGGACGTCCAGCACGGCAGCCGTGTCCGGGCCGTCCGTTCGCTCCGGGGCGCGGGACCAGAACAGCAGGACCCGGCGCCGCTCGCGAACCGCGCTGCGGATCCGGGCCCGCGCCATGTTGGCGACCACCCCGCGCGCGTAGGCGAGCGGGTGGTCGGCCGCGCGGAGCCGGTCCCAGCGCTGCCACAGGGCGAGCAGGGCGTCCGCGGCGAGGTCGTCGGCCGCGTCCGTCTCGCCGGTCAGGAGGTGGGCGAGACGGGCGAGTTCGGCGTAGTGGCGTTCGAAGAAGTCGTGGAACTCCGCGTCCGCGGCATCGAGGAGCATGTCCCCCGGTCGCCCTCTCCCTGCAATGTGAACGCTAACAACAGGCGTGAGCCTAGCAGTGCCCGTCTCCAGGACGGGGCGGTGGTCGCCCCGGCGGGGGACCGCCGGCCGAGGGGCGAGCGGCGCGGTCAATGCCGGGCGAACTGGACTCGGGTCGGCTGGGCGATGTCCGGCTTCACCGCGATCCCGTCGACGGTCAGGTGCTCCCCGTAGACGTCGGTGACCCTGATCGGCCCGCCGCACCCGCCACCGTCGGGGGAGAGGAAGTAGTTGTAGTCGGTGCGGGCGAGCTGCCGCCACCCGGTGGCGGTCCGGACCTCCAGCGCCGCCACCGGGTTCCGGTGGCCGATCACCTGGATCCCGCACCACCACTGGCTGGACCCGCTCTTGTACCGGATCGACATCGTGTCCGGCGCCGTGCCCGGGCTCAGCACCGTCCAGGTGACCGGGAGGCGGCCCACCGAGAGTTCGGCGAGCTTGGCGAAGGCCTCGTGGCTGAGGTCGAGCTGCCCGGGCGCGCAGGGCAAGGGGCACTCGTTGACGATCCGCACCGTGATGCCGACCCCGTTGGCGGCGCGGACGAGCACCGACGCTCCGCACGCCCTGGACGACTCGTAGTCGGTGTGGTTCATCGCCGCGACCATGAGATCGCCGGACGGACCGAACGAGCAGGCGCCGTTGCCGTCGGCGGCGTCGTAGGAGGTCGCGACGCCCTGGTAGCTCGTCCCGGGCTTGACCCGCCCGGCCGGCGGCGCCGCGGCCGGTGCGGCGCCGGTACCGCTGGCGGCGGCCGGCGGTGACGGGGTGGCCGGGACGGGAGTGGCCGCGGTGGGGGAGGCCGTGGTGGCCGGTCGCGGCGTGGGACTGCCCGAGGACGGCGGGGTGCCGGTGGCCGAGGGCGCGGGGCCGGTCACCGACGGCGCCGCCGCCGAGGGAGTGGCACCGGTCGGGACGCCGGAGGACGCCGGAACGCTCGACCCGGTGGTCCCCGGAGAGCCGGTGGTTCCCGCGGACCCGGTGGTTCCCGCGGACCCGGTGGTCCCCGCGGACCCGGCGGCAGCCGGCGCCGCGGACCCGGCGGCAGCCGGCGCGGCGGACTCGGCGCTACCCCCGCGGCCCGGCAGGAGTGCTAAGGCCAGGCACATCAGCGCACCGATCGCCGCCAGCGCCAACGGAATGCCCATGACCAGCCCACGCCTGCGGTTCGACTGCGGGGCGGCGTGCTTCGTTGCCCTCATTCCCATCCATTCGGTAGATCGACTCGACGTCGCACTGCGCAGTGGGCGCCGGGGAGCGAAAAGGTTGCCGCGCCGACGCGGCTTTCTGTCCGGCGTTTCCTGGGGCCGGCCCGTGGGCGGGCGACGCGGATCTGCCGCCCACGGGCCGGGCCGGTCAGGACGGGTCGCCGTAGACCACGCCGCGGCCGTAGCCGCCCAGGTAGATCCGGCCGTAGACGTCGGGGTCGCCGGAGACGACGTTGATGACGATCCCGCCGAACTGGTGCTGGTCGTCGTTGATCCGGGCCCAGGTCGAGCCGCCGTCGGTGGAGCGGAACAGGCCGATCACGCCCTTCACCTTCCCGCTGAGGTAGACGGCCTGGTAGCCGGCGCCGGGAGCGGCCTTGCCGAAACCGACGGCGCTCGCCTGCTCGACGCCGTCGAGCTCGCGGAAGCCCGCCCCGCCGTCGGTGGAGTGCCGCAGCCCGTTGCCCCCGCCGGCGATCCACAGGTCACCGGCGACACCCGGGACCGCCTTGAGCTGCCCGTCGCCCAGCCCGGCGGCCCGGGCGGTGAAGTGCCTCCCGCCGTCGGTGGAGGCGTACAGGGTGCCACCGCTGAGGGCGTAGAAGGCGCTCGCCACCGAACGGTCGGCCACCACTGCCGTGTCCTCGGGCAGGCCGGAGACCGCCGCCCAGGACGCGCCCCGGTCGGTCGAGAGGAACGGCGTCCGGCCCGCGGGGCTCCACACCACGGCGCCGCCGTCCGCCGAGACGGCCGTGGAACCGCCGCCCGCGTCGCCCACCGGAGCCGTCGCGAAGGGAGTCCAGCCGGTACCGCCGTCGGTCGAGTAGGCGCCGTGCTGCGCGCCGCCGAGGCCGACCCGCACCATGAACTCCGGCTTGCCCTGGGCGAAGTCGATGCCGGTGGTGTTGGTGAACAGAGGCCCGCTCAGCGCCTTGGCGGGGACCTTGGTGAGGTCGTCGTGCCGGAACCCGCTGACGTCGCCGAGCGCGCTGATCAGCGGGAGGCCGGGAGGCTTGACCAGACCTAGCGTCGCGGTCTCCTCCAGGCCCCTGGCGGGGACGGTCCAGTGGGTCGGACGCCCGCTGTCCGCCGCCGTCACGTCGCTGCTGCCCCACATTCCCGATCCGGTGCCGTAGAGCACGTGCCCGGAGTCGAAGGGGTCGATGGCCAGCGTGCCCATCCAGTGCCCGATGCCGGTACCCACGTAGGGCGCCGCGGAGTCGTCCCGCTCCGAGCTCGCACCGAGCGCCTTCCAGGCGCCGCCGCCGTCGGTCGAGCGGTAGAGCTCGTCGGAGGGCCACCAGCGGTCCAGTGTCGTCACCATCACGGTGGCCGGGTGCTGCGGGTCGACCGCCAGGCCGGCGAAGCCGTAACCGCCGCTGGACGGGGAGACGTTCTTCCAGGCCCCGGTGGACGGCGTGTACTTCCACACCGAGCCGGCCGTCACCCCGTTCGGGCCGGGCGCGTTGGTGTA
The DNA here is from genome assembly GCF_040298365.1 of Kitasatospora sp. NPDC001603. Classification (NCBI taxonomy): domain Bacteria; kingdom Bacillati; phylum Actinomycetota; class Actinomycetes; order Kitasatosporales; family Streptomycetaceae; genus Kitasatospora; species Kitasatospora sp. NPDC001603. The sequence goes on along the minus strand of NZ_JBEPAA010000036.1, from coordinate 58,324 downwards.
GGTCAGGTAGAACGAGCCGTCGCCGGACAGCACACCGTGCTGCGGCAACTGCCCCGTCGGCTGGCCCGGGACGGCCTGCCAGCCGGCACCGCCGTCGGTGGAGCGGTACAGCGAGGTCGACCTGTCGGCCACGCCGACGTAGATCGTCCTGCTGCCGGACGGGCCGAAGGTCACGAAGGACAGGCCGACCCCGCTGCTCGCACCGTCCTTGACCGGAAAGCCGCCGACCTGGTTCCAGGTGACGCCGTAGTCGGTGCTGCGCCAGAGGCCGTTCTTGCGGGTGCCCAGGTAGAGCGTGCGGTGATCGGACGGGTCCACCACCAGCCGCTCGCCCATGGCCCGGCCGTCCTCGTTGCCGCCCAGCTTGAACGGCAGGTCGGTGCGCTGGAACGTCCGGCCCTGGTCGGTGGAGCGGAGGATCGCGCCGTTGCCCGCCCAGTCGTTGGTGTAGGTGCCGCTGGCGAGGTACAGCCGGTCCGGGTCGACCGGGTCGGTCGCCAGGCTCTCGATCCCGAGCAGGTTCCAGTCGGTGCCGCCGATCCAGTCGGTCAGCGAGGTCCACCGTCCGGCGGCCGCGTCCCAGCGGTAGGCGCCGCCGATGTCGGTCCGGGCGTAGAGGAGGTCCTTGCGGGTGGGATTGAAGACCAGTCCGGTGACGAAGCCGCCGCCGACGATCTGCGCGTTGTGCCAGGTGTACCCGCCCGTGCCGGACACCTTGACCAGCCGCCACTGCTGGTTGGTGCTGCCCCGGTCGGCGTACTGGACGAGGGGCACGCCCTCGTCGCTGCCGCCGCCCCACACGTCCAGCACCATGCCGGTGCCGCGGGAGACGAACTTCACCGCGCCGTCCCCGACGTCCTGCATCCGCCACTGCTGGGCGGCGGAGGCGCGGTCGCTCTGCTGCTCGACCGCGGCGGCGGACTGCGAGGAGTCACCGCGCACCCCGAGGACCTTGTGGCTGCCGCGGTTCTCCAGCTCGTAGTAGCCGTCCCCCGTCAGCCGCGTCCGCCACTGCTGGCTCGCGGCGCCGGCCGCGCGGTTCATCTGCCGTATCCAGGCACCGTCTGCCGTGTCCGCTCCCGGCACGTCCAGCGCCTTGCCGCTGCGGACGGACACCACGGTGTAGTAGGCGTCGGGGTCCACCGACGCGGCCTTCGAGTCGGCCTGCCCGAACAGCAGGTAGGGGCCGAGCACACCGGGCACCCCCAGGGCCAGGCCCAGCGTGGTCCAGCGCCGGCGGTGACGCCCACGGGGACGCCGCGCGCCACTGGCGGCCGGGCGGCCGCGCCGGTCGCGGCCGGCCGCCGTGGGATCCGTCTCGTTCATGGGGGCTACTCCTTGCTTCGGCCCCGCCAGCACGCGCCCGCCCGGTCAGGCGGTGCGACGGCGGTCGGCGGTGGGATCGATCGGACGACCCGGGGGTGTTCGGCCCGCGGTGTCGTCCATCAGTTGCCGCCGGTGCGCGCGAGGTTGCCGCCCGGTCGAGGATTCTCGTGGCCCGCGTCCGGCCTTGACGATCGGGCACGGGCCTGACCACGTGCCCGGCTGACCTGGTCGAGTCCGCCGGGGCGCGAACGCGTGTCGCCCTCGGCCGTCCGAGGGAGGACGGCCGAGGGCGAGGGCGTTCGGGGTGGTTCCGGGGTCAGGAACCGGCCCGGCGCTTGTTGTAGACGTCGAAGCCGACGGCCGCGAGCAGCACCAGGCCCTTGATGACCTGCTGGTAGTCGGTGCCGACACCGACCAGCGACATGCCGTTGTTCAGCACGCCGAGCACCAGGCCGCCGATGATCGCTCCGAGGACGGTGCCCACGCCGCCGCTGGCGGAGGCGCCACCGATGAAGGCGGCGGCGATGGCCTCCAGTTCGAAGTTGATGCCGGCCTGCGGGGTGCCGGCGTTCAGGCGGGCGGCGAAGACCAGCCCGGCCAGCGCCGCGAGGACGCCCATGTTGGTGAAGGCGAAGAAGACGACCCGCTTGCTCTTCACCCCGGAGAGCTTGGCCGCCGGCTCGTTGCCGCCGATGGCGTAGGTGTGCCGCCCGATGATGGAGTTGCGCATCAGATAGCCGAAGCCGACCAGCAGCGCGCCGAGGATCAGCAGCACGATCGGCACGCCGTGGTAGCTGGCCAGCAGCAGGGTGAAGACGGACACAGCCGCGGTGATCACGGCGAGCTTGGCCAGGAACAGCGCGAGGGGGAGCGGCTCCAGCCCGTACGTGACGGTCTGCCGCCGGCCGCGCACCTCCTGCAGGATCGCGACGGCCAGCACCGCGAGGCCCAGCAGCAGGGTGAGGTTGTGGTAGTCGGTGTGCGGGCCGACCTCGGGGAGGAAGCCGCTGCTGATGCTCTGGAAGCCCTTGGGGAACGGCGCCACCGACTGGCCCTGCAGCAGGATCTGGGTGCCGCCACGGAAGAGCAGCATGCCCGCCAGGGTGACGATGAACGACGGGATCCCCAGGTAGGCGATCCAGAAGCCCTGCCAGGCCCCGGCGAGGGCGCCGATCAGCAGCGCGGCCAGCACCGCCACGGGCCACGGCAGGTGGTGCTTGACCATCATCACCGCAGCGGCGGCCCCCACGAAGGCGGCCAGCGAGCCGACCGAGAGGTCGATGTGCCCGGCGATGATGACGATCATCATCCCGATCGCCAGGATGAGGATGTAGCCGTTCTGCTGGATCAGGTTGGTGATGTTGAGCGGCTGGAGCAGGATGCCGTCCGTCCAGATCTGGAACAGCAGCACGATCAGCGCGAGGGCGAGCAGCATGCCGTACTGGCGCACGTTGCCGCGCAGCGCGCGGGCCAGTACGCCGCCGAGGGAGGGGCCGGGGCCGGCCTGCGGTGCCTTCGGGGACGAATCCGGGATGGGGATGATCTCGGTCTGGGCCATGCCTCACACCTGCTCGTTGCTGGATGCGGCGCTCATGGTCATGAGCCGCATGAGGGATTCCTGGGTGGCGTCGGCACGGGCCACCTCGCCGGTGATCCGGCCTTCGGCCATGGTGTAGATCCGGTCGCACAGGCCCAGGAGTTCGGGGAGTTCGGACGAGATGACGAGCACGGCCTTGCCCTGGGCGGCCAACTCGGCGATGACCGTGTAGATCTCCGCCTTCGCGCCGATGTCGATGCCGCGGGTGGGCTCGTCGAGGATCAGCACCTCCGGCTCGGCGAAGATCCACTTGCTGAGGACGACCTTCTGCTGGTTGCCGCCGCTGAGCGTGCCGGTCCGGGTGAACACCGTCGGGGCCTTGATGTTCATGGTGCGCCGGAAGGATTCGGCGACCTTGTTCTCCTCGTGTCGGTTGACCCGGCCGTACCTGGCGACCTTGCCGAGCGCGCTCAGCGAGATGTTCCGGCTGATGTCGTCGATGAGGTTGAGGCCGAGCTGCTTGCGGTCCTCGGTCACGTACGCGATGCCGTGCCCGATCGCCTCGGGCACCGTCCGGGTGCGGATCTCCCGGCCGTGCAGTCGCACCCGGCCGGCGGCCCACCGCCCGTACGAGCGGCCGAAGACGCTCATCGCCAGCTCGGTACGGCCGGCGCCCATCAGGCCGGCGATGCCGACGATCTCACCGCGCCGCACGTTCAGCGAGGCGCCGTCCACCACCATGCGCTGCTGGTCGATGGGGTGCCTGACGCTCCAGTCCTCGACCTCGAAGGCGAGTTCGCCGGCGCCGGCCCCGTCACCGGTGAAGGGCTGTCGCTCGGGGTAGCGGTGCTCCAGGTCGCGGCCGACCATGCCGCGGATGATCCGGTCCTCGGAGGCGCCCCCGGGGCCGATCGCGATGGTCTCGATGGTCCGCCCGTCGCGCAGGATGGTCACGGAGTCCGCGACCCGGGCGATCTCGTTCAGCTTGTGCGAGATGATGATGCAGGAGATGCCCTGCGCCTTGAGTTCGAGGATCAGGTCGAGCAGCTTGCGGCTGTCCTCGTCGTTCAGCGCCGCGGTCGGCTCGTCCAGGATGAGCAGCTTGACCTTCTTGGCCAGCGCCTTGGCGATCTCGACCAGCTGCTGCTTGCCCACGCCGAGGTCGGCGATCCGGGTGTGCGGGCTCTCGTCGAGGCCGACCTGGCGGAGCAGTTCGGCGGCGTGGGTGAGCGTCCGGCGCCAGCTGATGATGCCGCGGGAGGCGTGTTCGTTGCCGAGGAAGACGTTCTCGGCGATGGACAGGTACGGCACCAGCGCCAGTTCCTGGTGGATGATGACGATGCCGCGCTGCTCGCTGGCCCGGATGTCCCTGAACCGGCAGGGCTCGCCCTCGAAGAGGATCTCGCCCTCGTAGGCGCCGTGCGGGTAGACGCCGCTGAGCACCTTCATCAGGGTGGACTTGCCGGCGCCGTTCTCGCCGCAGACGGCGTGCACCTCGCCGGCGGAGACGGTCAGGTTGACCTCGGAGAGCGCTTTGACACCGGGGAACGACTTGCTGATCGACCGCATTTCGAGAACGGGTCCAGCCATGGGTGTGCGTCCGTATCGTTCGGGGCGGTGCGGTGGGGGAGGGTCCCGGGCTCCGGGGAGCCCGGGATCCGTACCGCCGGTCTCGGCGCGGGGCCCGTCGGCCGGGCCCCGCGGGCTACTTGAGCTGGTCCGCGGTGTACTGGCCGCTGTCGACCAGGACCTGCTGGTAGTTGTCCTTGTCGACACTGACCGGCTGGAGCAGCTGCGCCGGGACGGTCTTCGCGCCGTTGTTGTACTGGCTGGTGTCGTTGACCTCGGGCTTTCCGCCGGTCAGCAGTGCGTCGCCCATCTGGACGGCGGCCTTGGCCAGTTGGCGGGTGTCCTTGTAGACGGTCTGGGTCTGCTCGCCCGCGATGATCGACTTCACCGAGGCCAGCTCGCCGTCCTGGCCCGTGACGACCGGCAGCGACTTGACGGTGCCGTACCCGACGCCCTTGAGCGAGGACAGGATCCCGATCGAGATGCCGTCGTACGGCGAGAGCACGGCGTCGACGTGGGCGGAGGTGTAGGCCTTGCTCAGCAGGTTGTCCATCCGGGACTGGGCGACACCGCCGTCCCAGCGCAGCGTGGCGACCTGGTTGAAGTCGGTCTGGCCGCTCTGCACGACCAGCTTCTTCTGGTCGATGTACGGCTTGAGGACGCTCATCGCGCCGTTGAAGAAGAAGGTGGCGTTGTTGTCGTCCGGGGAACCGGCGAACAGTTCGATGTTGAACGGCCCCTTGCCGTCCTTGAGGCCGAGCTTGTCGACGATGTAGCTGCCCTGGAGGACACCGACCTTCGTGTTGTCGAAGGTCGCGTAGTAGTCGACGTTCGCCGTGCCGCGGATCAGCCGGTCGTAGGAGATCACCGGGATGTGGGCGTCGGCGGCCTTCTGCAGCACGTTGGTGAGGGAGGAGCCGTCGATGGCCGCGATCACCAGCAGCTTGGCGCCCTTGGTGATCATGTTCTCCACCTGGGAGACCTGGTTCTCCACCACGTTGTCGCCGTACTGCAGGTCTGTCCTGTAGCCCTTGGCCTGGAACTCCTTGACCATGTTGGTGCCGTCGTTGATCCAGCGTTCCGACGACTTGGTCGGCATCGCGATGCCGACCAGGCCACCCTTGGCGTCGCCCGTGGCGGGGCCGTCACCGGCACCGTTGGCACTCTGGCCGCAGGCCGCCAGCGAGAGCACCAGGCCCCCGGCGACCAGGCCCGCCGAAATCTTCCGCACAGTTCCTCCAGTGATGTTCCGCGACCGGGCACAGAGCACCCCTGATGGGCGACTGGGAGCGGTCGAGCGGGGCCGGCCGGAGCGGGTCCTCGCGCTGTGGAGTGTTCGGCGGCGATAGCTCTGGCCTGGCGTGAAATGAATTGTTAACGCTCACAAAGGTGGCGTCAAGAGGGTCCGGGATCACCGTTGGATCGCGGTGCGCCGTCGGCCGGGCGCGCGGTGCGCTGCGGGGCGGAGGGGAGGATCTGACGGAAGTCGTCGGGTGCGGGCGTGGCCGATCGACGGGCGGGCGCCGGGATCCGGCGCGGGCTCAGGACCTCCTCGCCGCGCTTGGCGTTCAGGTGATCGGCGGTGGTGGCCGAGTCGGGTCACCGGAGGTGTGGTCGCTTGCGCGTGGATCGCCAAACTGTGGCCCGGCCGCGAAGCGGGAAGGCGCCGGAGGCGTCGAAATCATGTACGTGCCCGAAAGGTCCGATCCGGCCCCTTTTGATGGTTGGGGCGAACTCCGGAGCGCTCCCTCGCCGCAATGGCCACATGCCGGCGGCCGGAAGGGCTGGTAAGAAGAGGACCACCCTTCGGATCGAGGGTGACGAATTGGCCTGGACCTGGTCGCGTACTGTGGTCACAGCCGAGAGGGGACTGCGAGTGGGAACCGAGAGTGCCGGGACGGAACAGCGCCAGCCCGTGATGGCGGACGTGGCGAAACTGGCGGGTGTGTCCCACCAGACGGTGTCCCGGGTGCTCAACGGTGCGCCGCACGTCCGGCCGGACACCCGGGACCGGGTGCTGGCGGCCATCCGGGAGCTGGACTACCGGCCCAACTCCGCCGCCCGCGCCCTGGTCACCCGTCGTTCGCAGACCCTTGGCGTCGTCAGCTTCGACTCGACGCTCTACGGGCCCGCCTCGATGCTGGACGGAATCGAGCAGGCCGCACGCAGTGCCGGGTACTTCGTCAGCGTGACCAGCCTGCGCTCGCTGGACGGCCGATCGGTCCAGGAGGCCGTCGACCGGCTGCGCGACCAGGGGGTGGAGGGCGTCGTGGTGATCGCGCCGCAGACCTCCGCCGTCAGCGCGGTGGCCCGGCTCTCCAGCTCGGTGCCGGTCGTCGCGGTCGGATCGGGCAGGCAGACGCAGGTGCCGATGGTGTCGGTGGGCAACCGCTTCGGTGCCGGAGAGGCCACCGGGCACCTGCTCGACCTGGGCCACCGCACCGTGCACCACGTGGCGGGGCCGGCGAACTGGGTCGAGAGCCAGGACCGCGAGGAAGGGTGGCGCCTCGCGCTGCAGGCGGCGGGGGCCCCCGTGCCGGACGTGGAGCGTGGCGACTGGAGCGCCCGCTCGGGCTACCAGGCGGGGCTGCGGATCGCCGAACTGCCCGATGTCACGGCCGTCTTCTGCGCCAACGACCAGATGGCCCTCGGCCTGCTGCGTGCCCTGAACGAGGCCGGCCGGTCGGTCCCGGCGGAGATCAGCGTGGTCGGCTTCGACGACATTCCGGAGGCCGCCTACTTCATCCCGCCGCTGACCACCGTGCGGCAGGACTTCGGCGAACTCGGCAGGCGGGCTCTGGAACTGCTCGTCGAGGAGCTGGAGGGCACCGCGCCCTCTCCGGCCCAGGTGCAGATCTCCCCGGAGCTGGTGCTGCGCCGCAGTGTGGGCCCCGCTGCCCGGCCTTGACCCCACGGCAGGTCCGCGGTAGCGCTCCTGTTCTCCCGTTCCGAACCTGGCCGCCGACCAGGGAACTTCTCTTGACACGGATATTGTTAACGCTCACAATTCCTGTGAGCGTTAACAAGAGCCTCCCAGCTCCACCGGCCGAGCACTGACATCCCGCTTCTGGGTGCTCGGCCGGTGGTCCCCGCGTTCCGCCCTCCATGAGGGAGAGGTAGCGGAACGGCGCCTGTCGCCGGTGTGCTCCCCCTGCCCCGGTCGTGGACCGTGCCGGCGACAGGCGACAACAGTTGCTCACGGCACCAACGCCGTTACCCCGTACGAAGGATGAGCACACGTGACCAACAATCCCGCCGCCCCGGATCCGGACCGCTACGTGGTCGGAATCGACTTCGGCACGCTCTCCGGCCGCGCCGTGGTGGTCCGGGTGCGGGACGGTGAGGAGGTGGGAACCGCCGTCCACGACTACCCGCACGCCGTCATCGAGCGCGAACTGCCCGGCGCCGGCCGGCCGCTCCCGCCGGACTGGGCGCTGCAGCACCCCGGTGACTGGCGCGAGGTGCTGCGCACCGCCGTCCCCGCCGCGCTCGCCGCCGCCGGGGTCGATCCGGCGCACGTCATCGGGATCGCCACCGACTTCACGGCCTGCACCGTCCTGCCGGTGCTCGCCGACGGCACCCCGCTCGCCGAGACGTCCGGGTGGGCGACCCGCCCGCATGCCTGGCCCAAGCTCTGGAAGCACCACGCCGCCCAGGGCCAGGCCGACCGGATCAACGCCCTGGCCCACGCCAGGGGCGAGAAGTGGATCTCCCGCTACGGTGGCCGGATCTCCGCCGAGTGGCAGTACGCCAAGGCACTCCAGGTCCTGGAGGAGGACCCGGCCGTCTACGCCGCGACCGCCCGCTGGGTCGAGGCCGCCGACTGGATCGTCTGGCAGCTCACCGGCGCCGAGAGCCGCAACGCCTGCACGGCCGGCTACAAGGGCATCCACCAGGACGGGAGTTACCCGAGCGAGGACTACCTCGCCGCGCTCCACCCGGACTTCGCCGACTTCGCCCGCACCCGCCTGGAGCACCCGCTCTCCCCTCTCGGCTCCCGGGTCGGCTCCCTCACCGCACAGGCGGCGCAGTGGACCGGCCTGCCGGAGGGCATCGCGGTCGCCGCCGGCAACGTCGACGCCCACGTCGCCGCCCCGGCCGCCCGCGCCGTCGACAACGGCCGGCTCCTCGCCATCATGGGCACGTCCACCTGTCACGTCGTCAACGGCGCGGTGCTCGCGGACGTCCCCGGCATCTGTGGCGTGGTCGAGGACGGCATCGTCGCCGGCTCCTACGGCTACGAGGCCGGCCAGAGCGCCGTCGGCGACATCTTCGCCTGGTGGCTGCGCCAGGGCGTGCCCGCCGACTACCTGGCCGAGGCCGAGGCCGGCGGCGAGGACCTGCACCGGCTGCTCAGCCGCAAGGCCGCCGCCCAACCCGTCGGCGCCCACGGCCTGGTGGCGCTCGACTGGATGAACGGCAACCGCTCCACCCTGGTCGACCACCACCTGTCCGGCGTGATCGTCGGACTCACCCTCGCCACCCGCCCCGAGGAGATCTACCGGGCCCTGCTGGAGGCCACCGCCTTCGGCACCCGGGTCATCGTCGAGGCACTGGAACGCGGTGGGGTCCCGGTCACCGAGTTCATCGTCACCGGCGGCCTCAAGAAGAACGCCCTGCTGATGCAGATCTACGCCGACGTGCTGCGCCGGCCGGTCTCGGTGGCCGAGTCGGAGCAGGGACCCGCGCTCGGCTCGGCGATCCATGCCGCGGTCGCCGCCGGGGCCTACCCGGACGTACGGACCGCGGCCGACGCCATGGGCCGGGTGCGGCAGGGCGCCTACCGGCCGGACCAGGCCGCCGCCGACGTGTACGACCGGCTCTTCGCCGAGTACCGCGCCCTGCACGACCACTTCGGCCTCGGCGCCGACAAGCTCCTGCACCGCCTGCGCGACATCCGGAACGCCGCCCTCACCACACCCAGCGAGGCACTGTGAACGCGAACGCGACCATCGACCTCATTCGCCGACAGGTCAGCGACCTGCACCGGGAACTGATCCGCTACAACCTGGTGGTCTGGACCGCCGGCAACGTCTCGGCCCGCGTCCCCGGCGAGGACCTGCTCGTGATCAAGCCCAGCGGCGTCTCCTACGACGAACTGACACCGCAGAACATGATCGTCTGCGATCTGGACGGCAACGTCGTCGAAGGCGGCCATGCGCCGTCCTCCGACACCGCCGCGCACGCCTACGTCTACCGCCACCTCCCCGAGGTCGGCGGGGTGGTCCACACCCACTCCACCTACGCCTGCGCCTGGGCCGCCCGCGGCGAGGCCGTCCCCTGCGTCCTCACCGCGATGGCCGACGAGTTCGGCGCCGAGATCCCGGTCGGTCCCTTCGCCCTGATCGGCGACGACTCGATCGGCCGGGGCATCGTGGACACCCTCAAGGGCCACCGCTCGCCCGCCGTCCTGATGCAGAACCATGGTGTGTTCACCATCGGCAAGGACGCCGAGGCGGCGGTCAAGGCCGCCGTGATGTGCGAGGACGTCGCCCGCACCGTCCACCTCTCCCGCCAGCTCGGCGAGCCCCTGCCGATCGCCCAGGCGGACATCGACAGCCTCAACTTCCGCTACCAGAACGTCTACGGCCAGCCCCAGGCCCGGTGAGGAGCCACCCCATGAAGAAGCCACTGGAGAGCCGCCAGGTCTGGTTCCTGACCGGCAGTCAGGAACTCTACGGCGAGGAGACGCTGCGCCAGGTCGCGGGGCAGTCCCAGCGGATCGCCGAGACCCTGGACGGCGACGCCGCGGTGCCGGTCGAGATCGTCTGGAAGCCCGTCCTCACCGACGCCGCGGCGATTCGCCGGGTCTGCCTGGAGGCGAACTCCGCCGACGACTGCATCGGCCTGATCGCCTGGATGCACACCTTCTCCCCGGCGAAGATGTGGATCGCCGGCCTGGACGCCCTGCGGAAGCCGCTGCTCCACCTGCACACCCAGGCCGACGTCGAACTGCCGTGGCAGACGATCGACATGGACTTCATGAACCTGAACCAGGCCGCCCACGGCGACCGCGAGTTCGGCTACATCCAGTCCCGCCTCGGGGTGCCGCGCACGACCGTCGCCGGACACGTCAGCGACCCGGCGGTGTCCGCCAGGATCGCCACCTGGGCCCGAGCGGCCGTCGGCCGGGCCGAACTGCGCGACCTGAAGCTCGCCCGCTTCGGCGACAACATGCGCGACGTCGCCGTCACCGAGGGCGACAAGGTCGAGGCCCAACTCCGCTTCGGCGTCTCCGTCAACACCTACGGCGTCAACGACCTCGTCGAGGCCGTGGACGCGACGGTGGAGAGCGACGTCACCGCGCTGGTCAAGGAGTACGAGGACGGCTACCGCCTCGCGCCCGAGCTGCGGGCCGGCGGGGAGCGCCACGAGTCGCTGCGGTACGCCGCGCGGATCGAACTCGGCCTGCGCGGATTCCTCGAACAGGGCGGCTTCCGGGCCTTCACCACCAACTTCGAGGACCTCGGAGGGCTCCGCCAGCTGCCCGGCCTCGCCGTGCAGCGGCTGATGGCCGACGGCTACGGCTTCGGCGGCGAGGGCGACTGGAAGACCGCGACCCTGCTGCGCACCCTCAAGGCGGCCGCCACCGGGCTTCCCGGAGGTACCTCCTTCATGGAGGACTACACCTACCACCTGGAACCCGGCCGCGAGCTGATCCTCGGTGCCCACATGCTGGAGGTCTGCCCGAGCATCGCGGCGGCCACCCCGTCCTGCGAGATCCATCCGCTCTCCATCGGCGGGCGCGAGGACCCGGTCCGGCTGGTCTTCGACGCCGAACCCGGTCCCGCGGTGGTGGTCGGCCTGGCGGACCTCGGCGACCGCTTCCGCATGGTCGCCAACGAGGTCGACGTGGTCGAGCCGCCGGCACCGCTGCCCAACCTGCCCGTCGCCCGCGCCGTCTGGAAGCCGCGTCCGGACCTGCGCACCTCCACCGAGGCCTGGCTGACGGCCGGCGCACCGCACCACACCGTGTTCTCCGGTGCGCTCGGGGTCGAGGAACTGGAGGACCTCGCCCAGATGATCGGCGTGGAGCTGCTGGTGATCGACGACGACACGAACATCCGCCGGTTCACCAAGGAACTGCGCTGGAACCAGGCCTACCACCGGCTGGCCCAGGGGTTCTGACCCCAGCGCGTCCGCCACCGCCCCAGGACAGCGGCACGGGTTGGGCGGTGGCACCCCAGGCCGCGAATCCGGCCAGGTGCAACCCGGCGGGGCGGAGGATCGGGACCACGACCCGGTGGGGCGGTGGCGCCGAGATGCTGTTGTGGATCAAGGTGCCCGGTGAGTCCGACGGAAACTGCGGCGTCGGCGCCGGCTCGACCGCCGGGCAGTTCCTGCCCGAGGTCGCGTACAAGATGATCTACGGCTACTGACCGTGGAGCGGTGCGGAGACGGCCCCCGCCGCGGGCCCCCGTCGAGCGGGGGCGCGTGCGGCGGGGGCCGGGCCCGGGGCACGGCTTCGTGGCCCACGTCGTGGACCGCTGCTCCACGTACCGGGCAGACTGCACCCGATCGCGAGCACCGTGGCTCGGGCAGGTCAGCGCCGCAGGGTGAGGACGCCCGGCCGGTACGGCAGCTGGTCGTAGGGGCCGTTCGCGGTGGGGGACTTGCCCTGGTAGAGGAACTGCAGGTCGCAGGGGTCGATGGTCATGGTCTGGTCGGGGTTGTCGCGGACCAGGTCACCGTGGCTGATGTCGTTGGTCCAGGTGGCACCGCTGTTGGCCTTGCCGGCGAAGGGGTTGCTCTCGGTGGCGGCCTGCGGGGTCCAGGACCCGCTCAGGCTGGTGGCGGTGAACGAGCGGAAGTAGCGCTGCTCGTTCGCCCCCCGGGCCTCGACGATCATCAGGTACTGGTTCTGGCCCTGGACCTTGTAGACCTGCGGCGCCTCGAACAGGTTCTTCACCGTGTCGCTCATGACCGTCCTGTACGACGAGCCGAAGTTGCCCGGGAAGTTCCCGATCGGCATGCTCGCCCGGTAGATGCTGCCGTTGTCACCGGCGAAGAACAGGTACATGTTCTGGCCGTCGGCGATCAGGGTCTGGTCGATCGGGGCGGCGCCGGGGATGCTGCCGGTGAACAGGGGCTGCGGCGCGGACCAGCCGTTGGGGTTGGTGGGGTCGCTCGACGTCCGGTAGATGAAGGGCCAGGCACCCCACTGGTAGGCCAGCACCCAGATGTTCCTGGGCGCGAAGTAGAACAGCGTGGGCGCCACCGTGGACTGGCTCATCCCGGTCTGGCCGGCCGACGCCATGTCCGACCAGTTGGTGAAGGGGCTGAACATCATCGACCCGTACGACGAGCCCGACACGTCGGACGCGTAGACCAGGTGCTTGCCGTTGTACACCACGGTGGTGAAGTCCTTCACCGAGGTCCACCCGTTCGCCGGCTGCGCGAGCGCACCCGTCGACGACCAGCGGTACGTCGACGGAAGAGCACAGGGGCCGCCCGGTGGCGTCGTCCCGGTCAGGCCGGTCCACTTCTGGTTGCTGCCGCCGCCGCACGTCCAGAGCCCCACGGCCGTGCCGTTGGCCGTACCGGCGCCCGTGACGTCCAGGCAGAGCCCGGACTCCACGCCGACGATCGTGCCGTCGGAGTTCACCCGCCACTGCTGGTTCGCACCGCCGCTACAGGTCCAGATCTGCACCTTGGTGCCGGGCGTGGTGGCATGGCCCGGAACGTCCAGGCACTTGTTGCCGTACACGGTCAGCTGGTTGCCGGCCGTCGACGTCCACAGCTGGTTGGTCCCGCCGAAGCAGTCGTAGATCTGCAGGTTCGTGCCATCGGTCTGCCCGGCGTTCGGCACGTCGAGGCATCGACCCGAACCCACCCCCCGCAGGGCGCCGCTGGTGGCCGCCTGAGCGGGGTTGGCGACGACCAGCGTCGCCAGTGCCGCCACGACCGCCAGCACGGCGGTGAGTACGGCGGACAGGTGCCCGCGGCTGGAACTTCGTCTGCGCACGGAGAATCTCCTTGGTGGTCGGACGGAGCTGTCACACGGCTGTGTTGTCGGCATTCGAGTGCCGCCGGGCGTGCGCGCTCCAAGAGTCGTCACTCGGCCGGCGCGGGAATCCGCGCCTCTTGCCCGTACGGTGTCGAGACTTCCGTACGCCCGGTGACCTGGGCGTCTGCCAGGTCACCGGGATTCTGGTCGGGCCGCGCCGCGGTACCGGGTGGGTCGTGCTCCCCGGTGGCTCCCGGTGGGCCCGGAGGTTTCGGGGTGGGGCGGGGGAGCCCCCCGCCCCACCCCCGGCGGTTCAGGTCACCTGAAGGTCCAGTGCTGGTTGGCGCCGCCGTGGGAGTCCCAGATCTGGACGGGGGTGCCGTTGGCGGTCTGGTTGCCGGGGGTCTCCAGGGCCCGGCCGCTGGCGACGTTGGTGAGGGTGTAGGAGCCGTCGCCGTTCCGGGTGGCCTTCCAGTGCTGGTTGGCGCCGCCGTTGGGGTCCCAGACCGCCACCCTCGTCCCGTTGCCCGTCCGGTCGGCCGGCTCGTCCAGGGCCCGGCCGCTGGCGACGTTGGTGAGGGTGTAGGAGCCGTCGCCGTTCCGGGAGGCGCGCCACTGCTGGTTGGTGGCGCCGCTGGCGTCCCACACGTGGAGCGGGGTGCCGTTGCCGTTCTGTCCGGCGGGCTGGTCGAGAACGCGTCCGGCGGCCACGTCGGAGAGGGTGTAGACGGCGCCGGGGGTGATGCCTCCGGTCGGCGTGCCGCCGCCGGCTCCGCCCAGCGCGGTGAGCACCGCGCTGTAGGCGGCCTTCTTGTTGCCGTTGTCGTCGAACAGCAGCGGGTTCTCGCCGGTGCGCCAGGAGTCGCTGTCGCGGATGCCCCACACCGTGATGCCGGTGCAGCGAGTGGTGTTGAGGCAGGCCTTGACGGCGTTGGCGTACGCGCCGGCGGACGCCTGGGCGATGTCGAGCTCGGTGATCTGGACGTCCACGCCGAGCGCGGCGAAGCTGGACAGGGTGGTCTGGAAACTGGCCGGCGGGCCGCCGGCGCCGAAGTGGCTCTGGAAGCCGACGCAGTCGATGGGCACGCCGCGGGCCTTGAAGTCCTTGACCATGCTGTAGACGCCCTGGGTCTTGGCGTCCGTCCAGTTCTCGATGCTGTAGTCGTTGTAGCAGAGCTTGGCCGAGGAGTCGACGCTCCGAGCGGTGCGGAAGGCCTCCTCGATGAAGCCGTTGCCCAGCACGCTCTGGAACACGGAGTCGCGGTGCTGCCCGCTGCCGCCGTCCGCGAAGGCCTCGTTGACCACGTCCCAGGCGTAGATCTTGCCCTTGTAGTGGTTCATCTCCTGGGTGATGTGGTTGTTCGTCACGCTGCGCAGGGTGTTGGCGTCGCCGATGGACTTGACCCAGTCGGGCAGTTGGGAGTGCCAGACCAGGGTGTGGCCGCGCATGCGCTGGCCGTGCGCGGAGGCGTGGTTGACGATCGAGTCGGCGGGGGCGAAGTTGAACGACCCGCGGGCGGGCTCGATGGCGTCCCACTTCATCTCGTTCTCCGGGGTGACCATGGTGAATTCCCGGTCGAGAACGGTGGAGTACGTCGAGTCGCCGAGCTTGCTCGTGGGCACTGCCGTGCCGAAGTAGCGGCCGCTGCCGGCCGCTGCCGTACCCAGCGTGGTCGCCCCGGCGGCATGCGCCGCGGGGCTCGCGGTGACGGCCGTGGCTGAGCCGGCGACCAGGCACGCGGCCGCCGTCAGGACCGTGCGGAGACGGGGTTTCTGCTTGATCCATGGCATGACGGAGCGTTCTCCTTGTGGGTGGGGGATGCCGTGCGCCGCTCGGCAGCCGACGTCTCGTCCTGACGCCTGTGCGAGCGCGCACTCGGCCGGACCCTTCCTGCCGCGCAGGGTGGGTGGTGTGCGTTCGGGGACGTGGCGCCTGGTCCCGTGCAAGGGCCGTGCTGTCGGTGGACGCGCAGCTCACAGGTTCCCGCGGTCCGGCCGAAGGGCGATCGGCCTGGCCGCCCGGAGTCTGTTAGCGCTAACAATTGACCCGAGAGGTACCCGTCCTGCCTGACGTGTTCAGGCTAATGTTCAACAGGCGGCGCGCGTTGTCAATGCTTCGCGCAGCGGCGGTCCGTCGGCCCACGCCGTAGGAGACGCTCGGCCGGGTGGTGTTGACGTATCGTCATGCTCCAGTCGCCGCCCGCGCCGTCGGGGATGGCGACGAGGGTCCGGGCGCCGGGGTGGGGCGCACCGGTGTTCCAGGCCGAGCTGGTCTTCTCCGGGGGGCTTCGCGGTCACCTCCCACGCGTCGGAGCCGCTGACCGAGACGTTGGGGTTGTCGCGGTCGTTCCACGGGGTACCGGCGGAGGGGGTCGCGGCGCAGCCGCCGCCGGTGGAGGAGGCCGGCGTGAGGGGGGAGCGGCCGCTGCTCCGGTAGCCCTCGTCGGCCGTGATCTCGGGGTGCATGGTGCCCGAGGGTGCGCGCGCTCCGGTGGAACGCGGCGGGAGTCCGTGCGGGCGAGGTGGGCGCTCCCGGGCCGAAGGCCGGGAGTGCTGCGGGTGAGAGTCGGGTCAAGGGGCTCCCTTCGTCGCTGAACTGACACTCCATCAGCTGTGGCCGACGGGCTGGTCAAGATTGGGTAACGAGGCGTGACGGCCTTGCCGATGCCAATTGTGAGCGTTAACAATCTCTCACGAGCGAAACGGTGCCGACGCGTCACGTTCACGTCGGCGGTGCCGTTCGCGCGATCGACAACCCCGAGAGGAAGTCCCACCATGTCCAAGAGAGCTGCGGCGGCCCTGGTCGCCGGTTCGATGGTCATCGTCCTCACCGCATGCGGTTCCGGCGGCGGTGGAGGCTCGGCCGACAAGGGTGCCGGCCGCAAGCTCGTCGTGGGCTTCTCGCAGGTCGGCGCGGAGAGCGGCTGGCGCACCGCGAACACCAAGTCGGTCCAGGAGTCCGCGAAGAAGGCGGGCATCGAGCTGAAGTTCTCCGACGCGCAGCAGAAGCAGGAGAACCAGATCAAGGCGATCCGCTCGTTCATCCAGCAGAAGGTGGATGTGATCGCCTTCTCGCCGGTGGTGGAGTCGGGTTGGGACACCGTGCTGAAGGAGGCGAAGGACTCCGGGATCCCGGTGATCCTCACCGACCGGGCGGTGGACTCCAAGGACGACTCGCTCTACGTCTCCTTTCTCGGCTCGGACTTCGTCGAGGAGGGCAGGAAGGCCGGCGAGTGGCTGGTGAAGGAGTACCAGGGCAGGTCCGACGAGGTGAACATCGTCGAGCTGCAGGGCACCACGGGTTCGGCGCCGGCCAACGACCGCAAGTCGGGCTTCGGTGACGTGATCAAGGCGGACGCGAAGTTCAAGGTGGCGGCCTCGCAGACCGGTGACTTCACCCGGGCGAAGGGCAAGGAGGTCATGCAGGCCTTCCTGAAGGCCCAGCCGAAGATCGACGTGCTGTACGCGCACAACGACGACATGGCCCTCGGTGCGATCCAGGCGATCGAGGAGGCCGGCCGGAAGCCGGGCGCCGACATCAAGATCATCTCGGTGGACGGGGTCAAGGACGCCTTCACCGCGATGAGCCAGGGCAAGATCAACGTCGATGTGGAGTGCAACCCGCTCCTCGGTGACCAGCTGATGGACCTGGTGAAGAAGGTCAAGGCCGGCGAACAGGTGCCGAAGCGGATCAAGACGCAGGAGGGCGTCTTCACCCAGGACCAGGCCGCTGCCGCGCTGCCGACCCGCCAGTACTGAACGGCTCCGGCCCGCCCGGGGAGCCTCTCCTCGGGCGGTCCGGGCCGCACGAGGAGAGGAGAACCGGCGTGCGTCAGCAACCGGTCCTGGAAGTGCGGGGGATCCGCAAGGAGTTCCCCGGGGTGGTGGCGCTGGACGGGGTCGACGTCCGGCTCTTCCCCGGCGAGGTGCACGCCCTGATGGGGGAGAACGGCGCCGGCAAGTCCACGCTGATCAAGGTGCTGACCGGGGTGCACCCGGCGGACGGCGGCGACGTGGTGCTGGCCGGGCAGCGGGTGCGGATCGCCGGTCCGCTGCAGGCCCAGCAGGCGGGCATCAGCACCGTCTACCAGGAGGTGAACCTCTGCCCGAACCTGTCGGTCGCGGAGAACATCTTCATCGGTCGGGAGCCGCGCCGCCTCGGCCTGATCGACTGGGCCGAAATGCGCCGCCGGGCCGCCGAGCTGGTCCGTACGCTGGAGCTGGACCTCGACGTCGGCGCGCCGCTGGCCGGCTGCTCCATCGCCGTCCAGCAACTGGTCGCCATCGTCCGCGCGGTGGGCGTCTGCGCCAAGGTGCTGATCCTGGACGAGCCGACCTCCAGCCTGGACCGTGACGAGGTTGGCCAACTCTTCACCGTGCTGAGGCGGTTGCGCGACCAGGGGGTCGCCATCCTGTTCGTCTCGCACTTCCTCGACCAGATCTACGAGATCTGCGACCGGATGACCGTGCTGCGCAACGGCCGGCTCGAGGGCGAGTACCTGACCAGCGAGCTCGACCAGGTCGAACTGGTCTCCCGGATGATCGGCGCCGAGCTCGCCGGGCTCGACCAACTCGCCGACGGCAAGCGGCGCGGACGCTCAGTGCCGGCCACCGACCGGGCCTTCCTGCGGACCGAGGGCCTGGCCCGGCGGGGCGCCGTCGAACCGTACGACCTCGCCATTCGTCCCGGTGAAGTGGTCGGTCTGGCAGGCCTGTTGGGATCCGGCCGGACCGAGGCCGCCCGACTGCTGTTCGGCGCCGACCACAAGGACCGCGGCACCGTGCGGATCAACGGCACCGAGACGGACCTGCGCGGCCCGCGCGACGCGATCGCCCACGGCATCGCGTTCTGCTCGGAGAACCGCAAGACCGAGGGCCTGGTCGGCGAGCTGACCGTCCGGGAGAACATCGTGCTGGCGCTACAGGCGGCCCGCGGCTGGGCCCGTCCGCTGTCGCGCACCACGCAGGACGAGTTGGCGCTGCGCTGGATCCGCGCCCTGGACATCCGCCCGGGCGACCCGGAGGCGCTGGTCCGCAACCTCAGTGGCGGGAACCAGCAGAAGGTGCTGCTGGCCCGCTGGCTGATCACCGACCCCAAGCTGCTGATCCTGGACGAGCCCACCCGCGGCATCGACATCGGTGCCAAGGCCGAGATCCAGAAGCTGGTCGCGAACCTCGCCGAGAAGGGCATGGCGGTGCTGTTCATCTCCGCCGAACTGGAGGAGGTGCTGCGGCTCAGCCATCGCGTCGGCGTGCTGCGCGACCGCCGGATGGTCGCCCAACTCGACAACGACGGCGGGCTCACCCCGGAGCGCGTCCTGGCCACCATCGCGAGCGGAGCGGAACAATGACCACGGCGCCGACCACCCCGAGGATCAGGGCGGTGACCCGGCACCGGCTGTTCTGGCCGGCCGCGGTGCTGGCGGTGCTGCTGACCGCCAACCTCGCCTTCACCTCGGACTTCTTCGCCCTCCACCTCAAGGGCGGTCATCTGTACGGCAGTACGATCGACATCCTGCACTTCGGAGCGCCGCTGATCCTGGTGTCGCTCGGCATGACCCTGGTGATCGCCACCGGTGGGATCGACCTCTCGGTCGGTTCCACCGTCGCCATCGCCGGCGCGCTGGCCTGCCTGCACATCAGCGAGGCCACCGACCCGGGGAGCCTTGGCACGGTGCTCGGCGCGGTCGCCATCGCGCTCGGCACGGCGGTACTGCTGGGCATCGCGAACGGGGTGCTGGTGGCCCGGGTCGGGGTGCAGCCGATCATCGCCACCCTGATCCTGATGGTCGCCGGACGCGGCGTCGCCCAGCTGATCACCGACGGCCAGATCATCACGATCACCAGCGAGCCGTACAAGCTGATCGGCGGCGGCTACTGGCTGGCGATGCCGTTCGCGATCCTGCTCAGCGGACTCGTCACGCTGCTCACCGCGCTGCTCACCCGATCCACCGCGCTCGGCCTGCTGCTGGAGTCGGTCGGCGGCAATCCCGTGGCCAGCCGGCTGGTCGGGATCCGGGCGACGCGCCTGGTCGCACTGGTGTACGTGTTCAGCGCGCTGTGCGCGGCGGTCGCCGGACTGATGGTCTCCTCGAACGTCTCGGCGGCGGACGGCAACAACGCCGGGCTGTGGATCGAACTCGACGCCATCCTCGCGGTGGTGATCGGCGGGACCTCGCTCAACGGCGGCCGGTTCTCGATCGGCGGCACCGTCCTCGGCGCGCTGATCATCCAGACCCTCGCCACCACCGTCTACACCATCGGCATCCCGCCGGAGACCACGCTGGTCTTCAAGGCCTTCGTGGTGATCACGGTCTGTCTGATCCAGTCGCCGAACTTCCGTGCCAAGCTCGCCCGGCGCGGCGCCGGCCGCCGCAGCGGCGTCCGGCCGGGCCCCGCCGCCGCCATCACCAACCGGGAGGTCGGCGCGTGAACGCCATCACCCTGCTGACCAGGGTCCGCGAGCAGATCCCGCTGCTGGTCACCTCTGTCGCGCTGGTGTCGATGTTCACCGTCGGCTCGGTGCGGTACGACGGGTTCTTCTCCGGGCAGGTGCTGCTCAACCTGCTGATCGACAACGCCTTCCTGCTCGTGGTCGCGATCGGGATGACCTTCGTCGTGCTGACCGGTGGCATCGACCTGTCGGTCGGTGCGGTGGTGGCGCTGTCCACCATGGTCTCCGCCTGGCTGGTGGAGCGGCACGGCTGGCCGCCGCTGGTGGTCATCCCGCTGGTGCTGCTGATGGGCACGGCCGGCGGTTGGGTGATGGGGTGGGTGATCCACGTCTTCGAGATCCAGCCCTTCATCGTGACGCTGGCGGGCATGTTCCTGGCCCGCGGCCTGTGCTACACGATCGGCATCGAGTCGATCTCCATCACGGATCCGTGGTACACCGCGATGGCGCAGACCCGGATCCCGCTCGGCGACCTGTTCGTCTCGCCGAGTGTGGTGATCGCACTGCTGGTGCTGGCAGCCGGGTTCGTCGTGCTGCACTACACCCGGCTCGGGCGGAACGTGTACGCGCTCGGCGGCAGCGAGCAGTCCGCCCTGCTGATGGGTCTGCCGGTGCGGCGGACCAAGATCACCGTGTACGCGATCAGCGGCTTCTGCTCGGCGCTCGGCGGCGTGCTGCTCACCTTCTACATGCTCTCCGGGTACGGCCTGCACGCGGTCGGGCTGGAACTGGACGCGATCGCCGCCGTGGTGATCGGCGGCACCCTGCTCACCGGCGGCTCCGGCTACCTGCTGGGCACCGTGCTGGGTGTGCTGGTGCTGGGCCTGATCCAGACCGTCATCAGCTTCCAGGGCACCCTCAGCTCGTGGTGGACCAGGATCGTGATCGGCGGGCTGCTGTTCTTCTTCATCGTCCTCCAGCGCCTGAACCCCGTCCGTCGTCGGTAGAACACCGCGCCACCCCGGCCGGCCCGCCCCGGCCGTGCCGGGGTGCGTACCGGACCGCGGCCAGCGGCCGAGGCGGGCACCGGGGGGGCGCCGGGTCGTGCGGCGCGCACGACCCGGCTTCGCCGTGGCCGGGGTCAGCGGGCCCGGAGGAGGTGTTCGAGGGCCAGCTGGTCCAGCTGCTCGAAGGCCATGCCACGCCGCGCGGCGGCGTGGACGTCGTACTCCTCGAAGGCGGAGCGGTCCGCCAGCAGGCCGGCCAGGCCGTCCTGGGCGGTGGGGAGGGCGAGTTCGGGCAACCGGGACGCGGCGAGCGCGGCCTGCACCTCCGGGTCGGCCCGGAAGGCGCGGGAGCGCTCGGCCAGCAGCAGGTAGTTGCGCATGCAACCGGCCGCCGAGGCCCAGACGCCGTCGAAGTCCTCGGTGCGCGGCGGCTTGAAGTCGAAATGGCGCGGGCCGTCGTAGCCGGCCGACTCCAGCAGGTCGACCAGCCAGAAGGCCTGCCGGAGGTCGCCCGCGCCGAAGCGCAGGTCCTGGTCGTACTTGATGCCGGACTGGCCGTTGAGGTCGATGTGGAACAGCTTGCCGTGCCACAGGGCCTGGGCGATTCCGTGCGGGAAGTTGAGCCCGGCCATCTGCTCGTGGCCCACCTCCGGGTTGACGCCGACCCGTTCGGGGCGCTCCAGCTCGTTGATGAACGCCAGGGCGTGGCCGACCGTGGGCAGCAGGATGTCGCCGCGCGGCTCGTTGGGCTTGGGCTCGATCGCGAACCGCAGGTCGTAGCCCTGCTGCTCGACGTACTCGCCCAGCAGGTCGAAGGCCTCCTTCAGCCGGTCCAGCGCGGTGCGCACGTCCTTGGCCGCGCCGGACTCCGCGCCCTCGCGACCGCCCCAGGCGACGTAGACCGAGGCGCCGAGCTCCGCGGCCAGGTCGATGTTGCGGATCGTCTTGCGCAGCGCGTAGCGCCGCACGCCGCGGTCGTTGGCGGTGAACGCACCGTCCTTGAAGACGGGGTGGGTGAACAGATTGGTGGTCGCCATCGGGACCTTCAGTCCGGCGGCGTCCAGCGCGGCGCGGAAGCGCTTGACGGTCTCCTCACGGGTGGCGTCGTCCGCGCCGAAGGGGATCAGGTCGTCGTCGTGGAAGGTGACGCCGTAGGCGCCGAGTCCGGCCAGCCGCCGCACGGTCTCGACCGGGTCGAGGGCGGGGCGGGTCGCGTCGCCGAAGGGGTCGCGACCCTGCCAGCCGACGGTCCACAGGCCGAAGGTGAACTTGTGCGCGGGGGTGGGGGCGAGCGGGTCGCTGGACATGGCGCGGCTCCGGATCGGTGCGGAGGGGTGTTTGTCAGGGCTCTCAACAAATTAGTATGCCGGGGCGTCAGAAGGAACCCCCATCGGAGGAACGCATGGCTGAGCAGCGTGTCGTGATCGGCGTCGACAGCTCCACCCAGTCCACCAAGGCCCTCGCCGTCGACATCGACACGGGCACGGTCCTGGGCGAGGGTCGAGCCCCGCACACCGTCAGCGAGGGAGCCGGCCGGGAGAGCGATGCCGAGCAGTGGTGGCGGGCCTTCGACGAGGCGGTCTCGGGGACGGGCTGGGCCGGACGCGCGTCCGCCGTCTCGATCGCCGGCCAGCAGCACGGCCTGGTCACCCTCGACGCGGCCGGCGCACCGGTCCGCCCGGCGCTGCTGTGGAACGACGTCCGGTCCGCCCCCCAGGCCGCCGCGCTGCGAGCCGGGATCGGCCCGGCGGAGATCGTCCGGCGCACCGGCAGCCTGCCGACCGCCGCCTTCACCGCTCCCAAGTGGGCCTGGCTGCGTGCCAACGAGCCGGCCGCGGCCGACCGTGTCGCGGCCGTCCGCCTCCCGCACGACTTCCTGACCGAGCGGCTGACCGGGGAGGCGGTGACCGACCGCGGCGACGCGTCGGGGACCGGCTGGTGGGGGCCGGACGGCTACGACGAGGACGTCCTCGACCGCATCGGCCTCGACCCGGCCCTGCTGCCGCAGGTCCTCGTGCCGGGCGCACCGGCCGGCCTGGTCCGCCCCGGGACGGCGCTGCGCGAGGGGGCCCTGGTGGCCGCCGGAACCGGCGACAACATGGCCGCCGCCCTCGGGCTGGGACTGCGGCCCGGCCAGCCCGTGCTCAGCCTCGGCACCTCCGGGACGGTCTACGCCGTCGGCCGGAAGAGGCCGCTGGACGCGAGCGGGACGGTCGCGGGCTTCGCCGACGCCCTCGGCGGCTGGCTGCCGCTCGCCTGCACGCTCAACTGCACCCTCGCCGTCGACCGCGTCGCCGGCCTCCTCGGACGCGGGCGCGAGGAGGTCGAGGACGGCGGCACCGTGGTGGTGCTGCCCTACCTGGACGGCGAGCGCACACCGGACCTGCCCGGCGCGTCCGGCCTGGTCCACGGACTCCGTCACGACACCACCCCGGGGGAGGTGCTCCAAGCCGCCTACGACGGCGCCGCCCACGCCCTGCTCACCGCCCTGGACGAGGTGCTGCGCGCGGGCGGCGAGGAGCCGGCGGGCGACGAGCCGCTGCTGCTGATCGGGGGCGGCGCCCGGGGCCGCGCCTGGCAGCGGACCGTCCTGCGGCTCTCGGGCCGGGCCGTGCGGGTACCCGCCGCGCGGGAACTGGTCGCACTCGGCGCGGCCGCCCAAGCCGCCGCCCTGCTCACCGGCGAGCCCGCCGACGCGGTGGCCCGCCGCTGGCGTACCGCCGACGGCCCGGTGCTGGAGCCCGTGGCACGGGACGCGGACGCACTCGAACGGATCAGCGGTACCCTGCGTCGGGCCGGGGCCTTGCAGGGAGCCCCGGACGAGGACCGGTAGGAGGGGCCCGCGCGTGGGAGTGGTCGGCAGAACGGGGCACGGCCGGGGCTCCGGGCCCGCTTCGCAACAGGACATGCGACGGCGCAACCTCTCGGTGGTCCTCGGCGCGGTCGCCGCGCACAACCCGCTCGGCCGCCCGCTGTCCCGCGCGGATGTCGCCGCACGCGTCGGCCTGACCAGGGCGGCCGTCTCCTCGCTGGTCGACGAACTGATCGGCCGGGGTGCGCTGACCGAGACGGAGACCGCCCCCGACGGACGGGTCGGCCGCCCCGGACGCGCGCTGTCGGTGAGCGACCGGGGCCCCGCCGGCCTCGGTCTGGAGATCGGCGTCATGCACCTCGGCGCGTGCGTCGTTGACCTGCGCGGAGAACCCCGGGTGTGGCGCCGGGTCGAACGGTCGAACGCCGGCCGGCCGGTCGGGCAGGTGCTGGCGGAGGTCGCCGCGCTGGCCGCCGACGCGGAGGCCGAGGCCCGCGACCTCGGCCTCCGCGTCGAGGGCCGGGTCCTGGCCGTGCCCGGGGTGGTGCCGAACGAACCCGTCGGACAGGTCGATCGCGCGCCCAACCTCGGCTGGCACACCGTCCGCGTCGCCGACCACTGGCCCGATCCGGACACCGCGCCCGAGCCGGAGAACGAGGCCAACCTCGGGGCTCTGGCCGAGTACTGGAACGCCGAGCAGGCCGCGGAGACCTTCGTGCACGTCTCCGCGGACGCCGGGATCGGCGCCGCCCTGGTCATCGACGGGCAGGTGTTCCGCGGCGCCCGCGGCTTCGCCGGCGAACTCGGCCACGTCCCCGTGCACCCGGACGGCCTCCGGTGCGTCTGCGGCGCGCGCGGCTGCCTGGAGCAGTACGCGGGCCAGGCGGCCGTGCTGCGAGAGGCCGGTCTCGCCCAGCACGACCCGGGTCCGGCCGGACCCGCGGCGGCCGGCGACCCGGTCGCCCTGCTGGCCGAGCGGGCCGGGGCCGGGCACCCGCCGACCCTGGCGGCCCTGGACCGCGCCGGCCGTGCCCTCGGCCTCGCCCTCACCTCCGCCGTCGACCTCATCGACCCGGACGGCCTCGTCCTCGGCGGCACCTACGCCGAACTGGCCGCGTGGCTGCTGCCGTCCGTCCGTGCCGAACTCACCGACCGGGTCACCGTCCGGCCCTGGCCCCCGGAGGCGCTGCGCTCGTCCGCCCTGGGGCGTCGCGGACCCGTGCTGGGCGCGGCGCAGACCACGATCCGCCGGATCATCGCGGACCCGACCCTGCTGTCCGTCGGCTGACGGCCCGGGGAGCGTCCCGGGGCCGTCGCCGTCACCGGGTCAGTCGTGCTCGACCACGACCCTCGCGCGCCCGGCCGGGGTCATGACCTTGGGCTTCTTGGTGGGCAGCGAGAGCCGGAAGACCTTGTGCCACGCGGAGAACACCTGCTCCGGCAGCGGCCCGGTGACGTACTCCAGCTCGTACTTCTCGAACAGCGCGCGCACCTTCACCGCGACCTCGGCGTACCGGTTGCTCGGCAGGTCCGGGAACAGGTGGTGCTCGATCTGGTGCGACAGGTTGCCGGTCATGAAGTGCATGGCCCTGCTGCCGCTGATGTTCGCCGAGCCCATCATCTGGCGCAGGTACCACTGGCCGCGAGTCTCGCCCTTGATCGACCGGCGCTCGAAGACCTGTACGCCCTCGGGGAAGTGCCCGCACATGATCACCGAGTGCGACCAGACGTTGCGGACCAGGTTCGCGGTGAACGTGGCGGCGAGCGTGGTGAGGAACGACGGGCCTGACAGCAGGGGGTGGATCACGTAGTCCTTGAGCACCTGCTTGCGGATCTTGCGGCCCACGGCCTTGGCCCGCGCGCGGAACTCCGGGTCCTTGCGGCGGCGCTTGTGCAGGTTCTTGCCGAGCTCCAGGTCGTACGCCGCGATGCCGTACTCGAAGAAGCAGGCGTTGAGGAAGTTCCACAGCGGCTGGCCGAGGTGGGCCGGGTGCCACTTCTGGTCCTCGTCGACGCGCATGATGCCGTAGCCGAGGTCGTTGTCCTTGCCGATCACGTTGGTGTACGTGTGGTGCAACTCGTTGTGCGAGTGCTTCCACTGCTCGGCCGGCGAGACGTGATCCCACTCCCAGGTGGTGGAGTGGATCTTCGGGTCCCGCATCCAGTCCCACTGGCCGTGCAGGACGTTGTGGCCGATCTCCATGTTGTCCATGATCTTCGCCACGGACAGGCCGGCGGTGCCGAGCAGCCACGCGGGCGGGAAGACCGAGAACAGCAGCACGCCCCTGCTGGCCAGCTCGAGCTTGCGCTGCGCCGAGATGACCTTGCGGATGTAGGCGGCGTCCTTCTCGCCGCGGTCGGCGATCACCTCGTCGCGGATCGCGTCCAGCTCGCGGCCGAGCTCCTCGATCTGCTGCGCGGTCAGGTGGGCGGTGGGGTCGATGGCGGTCAAGGTGCGTCTACCGTTCGATGTCGCAGGGGCCCGCCGCGGCGGACACGCAGGTCTGGATGAGGACGCCCGGCTCGGCCTCGGTGATCTCGCCGGTGCGCAGGTCGCGGACGGCGCCCGCCTTGAGCGGCGTGACGCAGCCGAAGCAGATGCCCATGCGGCACCCGGAGGGCATGAGCACGCCGGCCTCCTCGCCGATGTCCAGCAACGGCGTGGCGCCGTCCGCGTCGACTGTCGTGCCGGTGGCGCTGAACGTGACCTCGCCGCCGTCGCCGGCCACGACGACGCGGGGTCGGAAGCGTTCGGTGCGCAGGCGCTCCCGGACGCCGTGCCCGCTCCAGTGCTCCTCCGCGGCGTCGAGCAGGCCCGCGGGCCCGCAGGCCCAGGTCTCGCGCTCGGCCCAGTCGGGCACGAGTTCGCCGAGGCGGGCGAGGTCGAGCTTGCCGTCCGTGGCGCTGTGCACCTCGGCGAGGCGCAGCTTCTCGTCCGCGACCAGGCCGTGCAGCTCGTCGCGGAAGATCACGTCCTGGGGCCGCGGCGCACAGTGGACCATGACGACGTCATCCAACTCGATGTCGCGCAGCATGCCCATCACGGGCGTGATGCCGCTGCCGGCCGTCAGGTAGAGCACCTTGGCGGGCTTGGCGTGCGGCAGCACGAAGTCACCGGTCGGCTGGTCGAGCTGGACCAGCGTGCCCGGTGTCGCCCTGCGGACCAGGTGGTTGCTGACCTTGCCGTCCGGGATCGCCTTCACGGTGATCGTGATCCGGCCGTCCTGGCGGTCCGTCGGCGAGGTGATGGAGTAGGCGCGCCACAGGCGCCTCCCGTCGACGTCGACCCCGATCCGCACGTACTGACCGGCCGCGTGGCCGCGCCAGCCCCGCCCCGGCCTGATCACGACGGTCGCGGCGTCACCCGTCTCGGGGTGCACGGCCTCGATGCGCCCGCGCAGGTCGGCGCCCGCACGCAGCGGGCTGACCAGGTCGAGGTAGTCCGACGGCAGCAGCGGCGTCGTGACCATCTCCAGCAGTTTCCACGCCCTCTTGCGGAGGGCTGTACTCGTCATGACTCCAGCTTGCTGCGCCTCAGGGTGTAAAGTCCTGACCGTAGGACGTGAATCTGCTCGACCGAATTGTTCGCAGGGAACAAAAGCGTGAGTCAAGCAATCCGGCGGGCCAGCGAGCTGGTCCTGGATGAGACGACGGTCACCGCGCTTCGGGCCGCGCTGAGGGCCACCGCCGACGAGGTCGTCCAGGCGATCATCGACGAGGTCCCTCCCTACGCGAACGCCCTTTCGGGCCGCATGGGCGGCACCATCCGCCGAGCCGTCCGCACCGCCCTGGGCCACTACCTGGACCTCGCGAGCGGGAATGCCACGGGCGGCGACGCCGGTGACGCAGCCTACGAGCTGGGCCGCGGCGAGGTGCGCGACGGCCGATCGATGGACGCCCTGCTCAGCGCCTACCGCGTCGGCGCCCGCGTGGCCTGGCGATGCCTGGCAGCGGGTGCCGTACCCGTCGGCCTGCCCGCCGCCGAGGTCGCCAAGTTCGCCGAGCTGACCTTCGCCTACATCGACGAGCTCTCCGCCGCGAGCGCCGCGGGCCACGCCGACGAACTGGCGGCCCGGGGCAGGGCCCGCGAGCGCCACCTGGAACACCTGGCCCGCGACCTCCTCGCCGACGCGAGCCCGGACGTGCTGCTGGCCGCTGTTCAACGGGCCGGGTGGCAGCCTCCGACGTCGCTGACCGCGGTCCTGCTGCCCGCGGCCCAGGCCCGGCCTGCCTACCGCGCGCTCGACCCGGGCACCCTCGTCCTCGATGATCTGCCGGACGCCACCGGTGTGCTGCTCGTTCCCGATGCCGACAGAGCGCATCTCCTGCGGCAGCTGGCCGACCGCACCGCCGTGGTCGGCCCGGCCCGGCCGTGGACTCGTGCGTGCGCCTCGTACGCGCGAGCCGTACGCGCGCGCTCCCTCTCCTCTGACATCCGCGACACCGAGGCCCACCTGCCCGAGCTGGTGCTGAGCGCCGACATGGACGCGTTCTCAGACCTGCGTGCCCGCGCGCTCGCACCGTTGCGGACCTTGCCCGTCGCGACCGCGCGGCGGCTGGAGGAGACGTTGCGAGCGTGGCTGCTGCACCAGGGCAGGCGGGACGAGGTGGCGGCGGCGCTGTTCGTCCATCCCCAGACAGTCCGGTACCGGATGTCGCAGCTGCGGGAGCTGTTCCCGGATCTCGCGTCGCCGTACCGGGTCCTCGAACTCACCCTGGCGGTGGGTCTTCCGGCCGGCTGACGCGTACTCCGGGCGTCCACGACCGCGTCCGCGCGCGGGCCAGGATCAGAAGCGATTCCCGGACCGAAGGCCGGGCCACGTCTTCCCAGGTGAGGTGCGTGGCCGGCCGCGTGCGGTGCCCAGTGCGGACCCCTGAGTCGGTACCGTCTCCGGCGCCGGCGACGACGGGAACGGCACCTACGCCGCCGCTCCGGGCGCCGGCGCGCCCGCTCCGACGGTCCCCGGAGAGCCGACCCCGCCCGGCTCTCCACGGGCCCTCACCCCAGTCCGTGGTCCCGGCCGCCGGTAGCGGGGATCGTCGCGCGACCGGCCCGGCCGGTGGCGCGGCCCGTCGGTGGCGGCCCGTGGGTGGCGGCCCGTGGGTGGCGGCCCGTGGGTGGCGGCGCGTCGGCGCGGCGCGGAACTACAGTGGCAGGTATGACCGATGGCATCTCCGGCATCCCGGCCCTCGCCGCGATCCGGCAGCGCGCCGGCGCGGAGCTGTTCGCCCGGGTGGCCGGGCCGCAGGGCCCGGCCACCCGGAGCCGGATCCACGAGACGCCGGGCCCCCGGTGGTTCGGCCCGGACCGGCCCATCCGGGTCGTCCACGGAGACGCCTCGATGTTCGTCGGCGGACTCCGGGCGCTCCTGCTGCAGTCGCTGCACCCGCTGGCGATGGCCGCCGTCGAGGCGCACTCCGGCTACCGGGGCGATCCGTGGGGCCGGCTCCAGCGCACCAGCACTTTTCTCGCGGTCACCACGTTCGGGACGGCGGCCGACGCGCAGCAGGCGGTCGACCACGTACGGGCGGTGCACGAGCGGGTCCGCGGCACCAGTGCCTCGGGGGAGGCGTACCGGGCCGGTGATCCACACCTGCTCGGCTGGGTGCACGCCGCCGAGGTCGACAGCTTCCTCCGTGCCCACCGGGCCTACGGAGAAAGGCCGTTGGACGACGAGGCCTATGACGGCTACGTGGCCGACGCCGCCGTCGTGGCCGCCGCGCTGGGTGTCGTCGACCCGCCGCGCGACCAGCGGCAGCTCGCCGGCGTCCTCGCGGCGTACCGCGCCGAGTTGCACCGGACCAGGGCGGCCCTCGACGCGGCGCGGTTCATCCTCCTCCGGCCGCCCCTGCCGTGGGTGGTCCGCCCGCCCTACGGGCTGCTCGCGGCCGGCGCGGTCTCGCTGCTGCCGGGGTGGGCGCGGCGGGAGCTCCGCCTGCCCTCCCTGCCGGTGGTGGAGGGACCTGCGGTCCGGCTGGGCGCGGCCACCGTGACCAGGGGGATCAGGTGGGCGATGACCCGCCCGCCCGGGGGCGAGGCGGGTCGGCGGGTGGACCCGGGCGTCCCGACCTGACCAGGGCGTCTGAGCAGGACCTCGGTGCCCCGAGGGGGTGGACACCCGGCGTCTACCGGTAGTGGCGGCGGCCGCCGCCCGGAGGACCACGCCGATCACGGCCAGGACCAGACCGGCGGCCGGGTTCGCTGAACTCCTCCTGCGCCGGGCGCCGTACCGGGAGGGTCGGGAAGCGCAGTGTCCGGAGTCCGTCCGCGGCCCGCGGCCGGGCGGCCATCGCGACCCCCCGCCCTGACCGGGGGGAAGGGGGTGGACAGCGACCTCAGCAGCTCGGGACGGCAGGGTGGGGACCTCACGCCGGAGGACCGGGCGCTGGCCGCCGGCCGGGGGTGGCCGGCCGGGAGGGTGCGGTGGAGCCCCAGCGGCTGGAGCGGCGGCGCGAGGCGCTCGCCGTGCCGGGGATCGGCCTGGCCCGCACCCACGGCCGCCTGGCCTGGTTCCTGGCGGGGTGCGGTGCGGCGCTCTCCTCCGTCCTGCACGGGCGGCCCCTGCCGGCGGGGTCGGTCGCCCACCGGTCATCGCCGGCGGCGCGCGGCCGACCGCCCGAACCGATTCGCCAGGCCCGCCACCGCCACGGTGAGACCGAGTCCGGCACTGAAGAGCAGGATCGTCAGAGCCAGCACCGCCACTGTCGCCATCATGAGGATCGCCCTCTCTCGTCCAGCCGTGCGGCGCCGGACCTCGTGTCCGGCGCCGTCCGGGAGCCCGCGTTCCCCGCGCGGCCGGGACCACACGGGCGTCGGCCCGCCGACCGGGGGCGAGATTCGGCCAAGTGGGCCGACGGCCCCGCCCCTCGGAGCTATTCGCCGTCCCACGCGGTGGCGGACAGCAGGGCCCCGGCCGACCAGCGGGCGTAGCGGCAGCTCACCGGCAGCGGGAAGTCGACGGCGGCGGGGCCGGTGACGGACCGCAGATCGGCGAGCAGGGCGTCGTCGGGCAGGGCCGCTGCGGCCTCGCGCAGCAGGGGGTCACCGCTCACCCGGGCCGCCGCGGCGGTGACCGGCTCCACCGTCGTAGCCTCCCGCTCCGGGTCCGGCCACCGATCGCCGAAGTGTCGGCCGAACGTCCTGATCTCGATGGCGGTGCCGGGTCCGGCCTCGGCCCGGGCCGCGGCGAGTGCCTCCTCCAGGCAGTCGGCGAGGCGCTCCAGCCAGGCGGTCAGCGACGGCGCCACGCGCACGGAGTCGGTGGCGTCCCAGAAACGGAAGACCGGGCCCCACGCCCCCGTGACCCGGTCGACGTCCACGTAGGTGTGGCCGTCGCCGTGGTCGAGGTGGACGAACCAGTGGGTGCCGGCGCCGCCGGCGTGCTCCACGTACCAGCTGCTGTCACCGGCCGGGTAGCAGCCCCGGTTGAAGGGGTGACCCAGGTCGACGTGCTCGATCGACAGGTGCTGGTTGACCGCGGACCGCGAGACCGTGATCCGCACGCCCCCGACGACCCGCAGCAGCGCGCGGATCTCCTCGGGCACCGGCGCCGGCCAGCCGTCCATCTCCTCGTCGCTGATCCCCGGGTCCAGGACCACCAGCCCCTCGGAGGACTCCGCCACCCGCCGCAGCCGCCCCGCGGTCCGTACGGCGTCGTCGCCGGCGGCGCTGCCGGCGACCTGGGCCGCGCTGGGCGTGCTCGCGGCGCGGTCGGTCGTGCGGTTGGTCATCAGGGTCCCCCTCGGTCGGTGCGTCGGCGGCACGACCCTACCGCCGGGAGGGGACAGTCCCCGCCGGACGACGGCGTCGAGCCGGGCCGCCCGGCCGGGCCCCCGGCGGCCCGTCGGCCGACCGAACGCCGTCGGCTCGATCACGACCACCGGGATCTACCGGTCGTTCCTCGCCCGGTACTCCTCGTCGGCGGGCCAGTGCTCCACCATGAGCGGCCGGGCGGCGGCCCGCTCGGCCGATACCGGACCTGGGCCGGGCACGAGGCCTTCGAGCGGTCCTGCCGGCCCGCGCTCGGGTCCCTCTTCGACCTCGCCGACTCACGCTGCAAGCCTGATGACGTGGTCGTGTTCCTCTCGGAGGGCGACCCGCCGACGCTCTTGCTGACGCCGCTCTGGCTGAAGCCGCTCTTGCTGGCGCGCCGTCAGGGCGAGCGGTGCGTGCCGGCGCCGCCGTGTCCGGTCAGTCCTTCCGCCGGCGCAGGGCCGACGGCCGGTGTACGGCCGTCCGCCCGGAGGCGGAGCTGCGCACCTCGTACTGCGGCTCCTCGGGTGAGGCGTCGACCGTCCGGCCCGCGGCCTCGACCCGCGAGGTGATCTCCCGCTCGACCCGGCCGGTCACGGTGGTTCCGTGACTACGCCAGGAGACGTGGTCGCCTCGCCGCAGCCGCTTTCTCCCGTTCCCGGTGGCGTGGGACTTGGTCGTCATGGTGCGTCCTCCCGGCTCCGACCGCGTCATGGGTCCGACCGGGCGTGTGCCCATCCTCGGCCGAAGCGAATCTGGTGGGCCGCGACAGGAGCGTGGAGCTCCAGCCGTCCGCTGCCCCGGCGCGGCGGTCGGTCGTGCGGCGGGCGGTCGTGCGGCGGTCGGGCGTCGCTCGAAGCGGCGCCCGCCGCCCCATCTCGGGCCGATCGACCGGCAAGGAAGTGTGGTTCTGCGGGACCCGGGCAGGCGTCCGGACATGGTGAGATTCGGCTACACGGTGATGAGCGGGCGGGCCGGCCCCCGGCAGCTGGTGCGGGACGTCGTCCACGCCGAGCAGACGGGCTACGACTTCGCTGCCATCTCCGACGACTACTCTCCGTGGCTGGACACGTCGCCGAGTCGATTCCTCGCGGCTCCCTGCGGCGACCGCGTCGAGGGCTTCGTCCAAGCGGTCCGGGCGTACGCCGACGCGGGGTCCGACGCGGTGGCGCCGGTCCAGGCGGCGGTGACCACCGGGAGGCCTTCCTCGACTGGCCCGAGCGCGCCCTGCTCCCCGCCCTGCGTGAGCTGTGACGCGGTTCCCGTCCCACGCCCGGGCCCCACCGGGCCGCGTCCGTCTGGGAGAACCTGCCCGTCGGCCCTGCGCTGACGTCAACCGCACGACCGCCCCTGCCCCCGTCCAGCTGACCGCCCCGTCCACCTGACCGACATCGACGTGACCGACACATCGACGTGACCGAGGAGTGTGCCCCGATGGACGCCGACCACAGCACCAATGAGTCCGCCCGCACCATGGCGGAGCTGAGTTCGCAGGCCGAGGAGGCCCGCGACCGTCTCGCCGACACGGGCGAGGAGCCCGAAGCCGCCAGCGACGTCGCTGCCCGGGCGCGCGATGCAGCCGAACAGGCCCGGGAACGCGTGCTCCGAAGCACCGAGCAGGCCCGGGAACGGGTCAGCCACGGGGTGGCCGACGCACGGGAGCGCGTCAGCCACACCGCCGAGCACGCCCGGGAACTCGTCGGCCACGGCGCGGACCAGGCCCGGCACGCCGTGGAGGAGGGGCTCGGCGGGGCCACCGACAGCCTGCGCGCCGGGGCGGTGCGGGCGAAGGCGGGTTTCGCGGGTTTCGCCGACACGGCCGGGTCGGCCGTCGCGCGCGACGGGGAGGGCCCGGCCCGGGACGTGGTACTCCAGTCCGCCCGGTACGCCGGGCCGGTACTGGCCGCCGCCGGTGCCGCCATGCTCCTCGCCGCCGCTGTCGTGGCGCTTTCCCGCCGCCGGGCCTGACGCGCCCTTGAAGGACCGCCCGGCACCGGCCGCCCTGCGGCTCTTACCTGCCCCCTTGGGCCGGCCGGGCGGGCCACGGCAGCGTGGTGGCCGCAGGGCCGGGGCAGCCCGGGGGGGCCGGAACGTGCGCGCGGGTGGCCGGCGTTTCCTGGTACTCCTGGGAGAACCAGAGGTCCACTCGCGTTTGGAGCCGTCGATGACCGTTCGCCGTGTCGTTCCCAACATCCGGTCGGAGGCCGCGGAGGAGAGTCGGCAGTTCTACGGCCTGCTGGGCTTCGAGGAGGTCATGAACCACGGCTGGATCATGACGCTCGCCTCCCCGGCCAGCCCGGCGGCGCAGATCAGCGTCATGACCGAGGACAGGACCGCGCCGGTCACACCCGACATGAGCGTCGAGGTGGACGACGTGGACGCGGCCTACGCGCTCATGCGGCAGAGCGGTGCCGAGATCGTTTACCCCTTGCAGGACGAGGAGTGGGGCGTACGACGATTCTTCGTCCGCGACCCCAGCGGGCGCGTGGTCAACGTGCTGGGCCACCGCTGACGGTGCGTCCCGCGCGGCGACCGGGCCCGTCCCGCCAGGCGCCGCGCGGCACCGCCCAGGCGTGCCCGGCACCGCCCGGGATCCGCCGATCGCGTAGACAGGGTGACGGGGTGTCACTAGTGTCCCACCGCAGGGGAGTGGAGTCGCTCGAAGCGGATGGGGGGCAGTGGTGTTCACGGTTGCTGGGCAGCACTACACGGCACAGGAACTTCTCACCAGGATCGCGGGGTTGGCGGCGGAGAAGGGCAGCGACGTGCTCTGGCACGCCGGTTACGTCGCCGCACTGCCGGAGCTGGCAGAGGCCGGCCGGACGGAGTTCTCCTCGCTGGACGCCGTCCTGGTGAGCCTGGGCGGCTGCCTCGTCGGCGGTGACGGCTACGCCTACGCCTACCGGGGGCAGGTCGACCTCACCGCGCGCAGCATCCTCGCCGGAAGGCCCGTGTTCGAGAACAGCGGTCGGGACAAGACGTTCAACCGGCTGAACTGGGTGCAACAGGGGCACGGGGACGACGCCTTCCTTCGGCTGCGCACCGGCAGTTCGCCGTACAGCGCGGTGCGCGACCTGGTGGACCACTCCGCCGCCTGGACGCTGGACTGCGCCACGTTCGTGCAAGCCGTCCAACTCGGCGCGTGGGCCGAAGCGGTAGGGAGCGACGCGTTCGACCGGCGGGTCGCGCGGCCGTTCGATCTCAAGGAGCACGGATCCACCGGGCTGACCCACCGCAAGCTCTGGTTCAGGGACTCGCAGGGCGCCGAGTTCCGGTTGCGCACCCCCGCTTCCGACCGCCTCCGAACACTTGAGCCCGTCGTCGACACGGACGAGCCGCAGTTGCTGCGCCTGGCTCCGCCGGGGAGCCGGGTGGCGTTCGTCAACGCCGACCCGAAGGCCGAAGGCAGCGACTTCGAGCGGGAGAACACCGTCAAGCTGCCCGACGGCACCTACGCCTCGCACCCGTTCGGCATCCTCTCGGCCGCGGCGACGAAGCGGGCGCTCGCACAGCAGACCGTGCTGCGCTACGGCGACGAGATCGACGCCACGCTGGCCCGCGCGGTGGCCGGCGAGCACGACTCGATCGGTCCGGACGAGGCCCGCTCCGCACAGGAGGAACTGGACCGGTTGCTCGCCGTCGACGACCGGGGGGCCCTGGTCACGTGGATCATGGACCACCGGATCTGGACGGAGAACCTGCTGTACGACGACTTCGACGAGTACGTCCACGACCTGCTCTACCTCGGCGAGGTGGAGGTCTACACGATCACCCCGGAGAGCACCGCCCGGTAGCGGCCGCCGGGCGGCGGTGCGGATGACGGCTCAGCGGGCCACCTCCGCGGGCGTCGGATCTGTGACTCCCGCGGTCCCTGGCGTTGGAGTGATCGGGCCGGGTCGCGGGTCGCGCGCGGTGTGACGTTTCAGCTGTCCAGCCTCCACCGCCGACTCCGGCGGCGGGGGTGCTGCGCCGTGTGCCGGTGGAGCGGCCGGGCCGCCCCTCGCCCCGGGGCCGGTCCGCGAACCGCACGAGGACCTTAGGGCCGAGCAGGGTGCCGCGAGCAGGATTTCGCAGGGCCGGGATCCACCGAACGCGTCCGTGCACTCCCGAGGAGAGCGCCACCGGCGCGTGACCGCACCATGATCCAGTACGAGGAACCAGCCAGTACGGCGTTCGAGGCCACATCCTGTCCACGCCGAGGAATTCAACCGACTGGTCCGCGGTAGAGCGACGCTCTGCGCCCCCGCGAGCCGTAGCCCCGACAGCCCGCCGCCGCCTCGTGAGGGTTCGGACCTGCCGAAGGACGAGATCAAGCAGTTGATCATATGTGGTGGGAATCCGATAAGGTGTCCCGCTGTCTGGGAGGGCGTACATGAACGAAAAGGCGCGGAACCTCATCCCGTGGGTAGTGCTCGTGGCCGCGGTCGGCGGCCTGGTCACCTACCGGAATCCGTGGTTCGACCCGAACCGGTCCGATTCTCCGGGGCCGGCATCTGCCGCTGGGCCCGCCTTCTCGGCCTGGCCTCCGGCCCCGGCCCTGCCCACGACTGCGCCGAGGCCGACGACCGACGCGGCGCTGCCGGGCGGCGGCACGTTCATCGGGAGCCGGTGCGGTACCAAGAACTTCCACCACTTCACACCGCCGGTCACACCTGTCCCCGAGCCCACCGGCCGGGGCGAAGGGCGGGGTCGCCGCACACCGGGCCCGCAGCTGGTCCTCGGCTCCTACGGCTTCGGGCGACACGGGGTCGACGACCAGGGGGAGTTCACCATCGATCTGCTACTGGGCCCCGGCACGGAGCGCGAGCTCGAACTGTCGGGCCCGCTCGGCCCGGAGGGCGTGGCCGTGGAGATCGAAGGACCCGAGGGGATCGTCGGCGGTGCGTACGGCCTGCCGGTCACGCTCTCCGACGACGAGGTCCCGTCCCCGGAAGGCAAGGTCCGCATCACGCCGGGCAGCGGCGGATCGGCGGGGGTCACGCTCCCCGCGCAGGCGCTGTGCCCGGGGTACGACGGCTTCGCGCTCCAGCGGGTGCTCGTGTCACCGCTGGACTCGTCGAACACCATCATCGGCGACCCGCCCTACCGGCTCACGGTCTCCATCTCCGACCCCGCCGTCGGCGCGCTGCGACGCGCATCCGGATCACCCCTGACCGGCGACGTCCTGAGCGCGGACAACCGGATCGACCTGGCACAAGGCTCCCCGGCCGACGGCCCCGCGCGGGCGGCGGTCTGAGTTCCTCCCGAACCGCCCCTGCGCCGCACCGGCGGGGGCGGCGCGTGGCTGGGTGATCAGCGGGCGCGCGGAGGGTGATCGACTCCTTGGTGCAGCTGAGTGGTGGCGCTGGGTGGCCTCTCCAGCGGGGCCGCGGCCGGCCTGCCCTGCCGCTGGAGAGAGGAGGTTCAGGGGCCGTCCGTGCCTGCGCGGGCGGCCGGTCGTTCCTGCTACTCGGTGCTCGAAGCCGGCCCGGGAGTGCGGGAGCGGGCCTGCGGTGATCGGGCCGACCGGGACCGGTCGACCGGGCGCCCGGACAGGCCGTACGGGTGGGCCCCGGACGGCCCTGAGGGTCCGGGTCAGATGACCCGTGGTGTCTCGCCCGCCGCCGGGAGATCGTCCTGAGGCAGGTGGACATCGGTGACGCGGACGTTCACCTCGACCACCTCCAGGCCGGTCATCTGCTCCACTGCGGCGACCACGGCGGCCCGGAGAGCGTCGACCGTGCGCGGGATGGAGAACCCGTACTCCGTCACGACATCGAGATCGACGGCGGCCTGCCGTTCGCCGACCTCCACCTCCACCCCGCGAGCGGAGTCGTTCCGATCAGCGCCCCCGTGATCGCCATGTGTGAGCGAAGGCCCGCCGCCCAGCCGGTGGACACCCGGAACCTCGCAGGCGGCGGTGGCCACGATCCTTGCCACCGCACCCTTCAGAACGGTCGTTCTGCCGGCGGGCGGCTCCGAGGCGTCCTGCTGCCGTACCGCGGCCACGGGACCGGGGCGCTTCGGCCCGGGGCGTCCGGGCCCGGTACCGGGCGCCGACGGGGGCTCGGCTGCTGCGGCCGTGTAGTCGCCGGGGGGCCTGGGGGCCGTCGTCGCGGGTTTCTGCACCGCACCGCTGCCCGTCGGGTTGGTGGGATAGGTCATCATCGTTCACCTGCCTGCACCTCGTGGCCGACCGTACCGGCCGACCACCGAGCACCTTCCCACCACCGGGTGGACCAACCCTGGTTCGACCGGCGACCGGCGATCGGGGTGCCGTGGCGCCGGGAGCAGGGCGGGCGGCTGAGGTTCGGCTACTGGAGATGGCCGAGCAAGGCCGGCCTCGACGTCTTCCGAGCCCGCGGACAACACGCCGCGTGCCGTCCCGAGGGGCAGCAGGCGCAGAACGCCCGGTGCCCGCTCGTGCTCGACGCCCCCGCTTGTGCTTCCCTCCCTGGTGGAACCAGTGGAACCAGTGGATCCAGTGGAAACGGGGTGGCCCGGTGTCCGGCCGGTGGGGTCGAGGCCCCATTCACGCCCGGCCCTCGGCCCGGGCGTGAACGGGGCGACCGCCGGGGGTCGTAGGGCTCGGCGTTAACCGGAGCCGGGGGCGCTGCTCCAGCTCGAAAGTGCCGTGGTTCAGGCGGGCCAGGTGCCCGTCAGGCGGTGGGTGGCGGCCGCGCCTCCCCGTTCGACGGCGGCCTTCACGGTGCCGAAGATCGCGCCCTGGAGGGCGGCCGCGACGAGTATCTCCAGCCAGGTACGGTGCTCGTCGGTCGCGTTCGGCGCGTCGTCGTCGTGGCCCAGGACCTTCCAGGTCTGCTTGAAGAGGGCGCCGGCCAGGAGGCCGGCGGATGCGCCCAGCAGCAGGCCGACCGGCCTGTAGGCGATCTTGGCGGCCTTCACCGGCGCCGTCCGAGCAGGCTGCGGAGCAGGACCACCGCGAGGACGGCTGCCGCGGCGGCTGCCAGCAGCGGCGACCGGTTGGCGCGGGCGGCCCCCACGGCCCGGCCCGCCTTCGAGCGGACCTGCGCCGGGGTGTGGTCCGCCGCGACACGCCCGGCATGCGCCGCCGTACCGCGGGCCTGGGCCGCCAGGTTTCCGGCGCGGTCCAGGACATCCTTCGGGGCGTGGTCACGCATGGTCCGGGCGGTTTTGGTGACCGTGTCGCGAACCGCCTCGGCGGCGTGTGCGACGGTCTCCTGTGCCGGGTTCTTCACAGCTGTCCCCTTTCGTCGGCGAGGGCCGGGTGCGTGGCCCGCCCGTCGGCGTCCGATGTACGGCCGAGTCCTCCGCGGGTGCGGCTGGGCCGGTACAACCCCGGCTACCCCCGAACGCGCCGCGCATCCGCCTTTGTTCGGCGCGGGCGGCCCAGGTGATCCCGTCCGGGTGGAACGGGGTCGTGGGATGACGGGGTATCGGTGGCGAGGTATGTCCGAAGCGGACGGTTTCGCCGCCGCGCCGTGGCTGCCCCGCGACAACGCCCTGCTCCTCCAGCGCCTTGCGCAGTGCCCGCACGGGGCCGCCGCTCAGCTCCCAGAGGATGCGCAGGCTCCACCGCCACCCGAACAGGTCGAGTGCGGCCATCAGGGAGAGGTCAGCGGTCGAACCGCGAACTGGTCTTCCTGGCTGCGGCGTTGGCGTGACGTGGAGTGTGCCGTCGGCGGCGCGGGGGGCGGCAGTCGGACCGCCGTTCTGGACCGGATCATAGGCAGTGCTGAGTGGTCTCGCCGACGTCATGGCGGGGCGCTGGCTTGCGGTTCTTCGAACCTGGGACCGTCCGGGGCCGGTCCGGAGGGTCTCGGCACGCTGGCCGGGGGAGCGGGGCGTCGGCGCGGATGTCGCGGACCCTGCGGCGGACCCGGGCCGGGCCAACTCCGCAGCGGGCAGCGGGCAGCCTCAGCCTGCGCGTCGGCGCGCGGAGACCAGCCGCCGCCAGCGTCGACGCTCCGTGAAGAGGGTGGCGGCGGCCAGTACGGTCACGAGGGCCGCCACCCAGGCGGGCCAGGCCAGCCACGAGGAGACCACCGCCGCCGCGAGCTGGAGCAGTACCAGCAGGATCGTGGCCCAACCCGGCACCGCGACGACCACGTTGGCTTTGTCCCCCGGGGTGGAGAACAACGTCGGAAGGCCGATCAGGGCCAGTACGGAGAGGGTGGCAAGCAGCCACGAGTAGTCGGCCAGCGCCCAGGGGGTGGCCACCCAGGCGACGAGTTCCGTCGAGAAGCGGAGCGCGGACGCAACGCGGTCGTCCGGGCGTTCCGAGGTCATTGCCCCGGCAGCGGTGTCGGTCACCTGCGGACGATCTCACGGCGCGTGGCCGACGGCCAGGGGTTCGGGGCGCCGCCGCCGCACCCCGGCTCCCCGCCCGTGCCCCGGAACGGTGCGGCCCGCTGACGCTCAGGCGGGTGGGGGAGCCGTTCTCCACCGTGTCCCTCCACGGGCGGTGGTGGCACCGCCCGTGTGTGCCTGGGAGGTGATCCTGGCCGTTCGGCTGTCCGCAGTGAGAAGGGCATCGGTTGGGGCGGACGCCCCCTCAACACCGCGGCCTGAGCGACCGCGAACCTCAGCCCCCGAACGCCGACGGGGCACGTTCAGGAGAAGGACAGCGACAGAAGGACGATTCAGGAGGCGGACGGCTCGATCTCCCCCGCAAAGACGATGAACTGGTCGATGAGGCTCCGCCGTAGATGGACGACGTCCGTTCCCGCCAGGCGGGGGCCTCCGTCCGGCGTGGTGAAGACCCACTGGTACCGGGCCCACTCGTCAGGCATGTCCACCGCTGAGCAGCGCACCATCGTGCCGCTCCCCGCCGGGTGGCGTCGGATGTCCAGCACGAACCGCTCGACTGCCGCGATTCCTTCGCTGCGACCCAACGGTCCCCAGAAGACCACGTCTGAGGTCAGGGCCCGGGAGAGCAGGGCAGTCACATAGCTGTCGTCCGAGGTGTTGAACGCGGAGATGAACGTGTCGATCGCGGAGCGTGCCGTCTCTTCCTGCATCCCCCAGTAATACCAGCCATCGCGCGTGCGCTCATCCCGCGAGCCGCCTTCCGATCACGGCGGACCGGTCACAGCGCTAGCGCTGCGACGAAGAGCTCCACCGCAACGGCGGGGGCGCAGAGGGAAGGAGGGGGTGCCGCTCGGGGCGGGGCGTCGGGCTCCGGGAGGACGGGTGGGTGGGACCGCGGTCCCTGAGGTGTCATCCCGGGGGCGCAGCGGCGAGGGGGTGGTCTCGTCCTGTGCGCGGACGACCCTCGTGGGCGGTGGGTGGTTCGCTGGAAACCACCCGGGAGGCCCCGGGAACCCTCCATCGACAGGAGTTCCTTCGTGAACGAGCGTGTGTCGCCCCGGTTCCGCCTCCGTCCCCGACCCGGCGGGCGGGCCCGCACAGCGGTGGCCGTCATCGCCGGCGCACTGACGCTCGGCACGCTGACGATCGGCGTGCCGACCTCCGCCACGGCGTCCCCGGCCTCCACGGCATCCCCGGCCTCCGGGGCTTCCACGGCCTTCGCCGCCGACCTGGCGACCGTCGGTGACGCCGCGTCCGCCTCGCGGCGGCCGGACGGAGTCCAGCAGCGGTTGGAGGCCCTGGTGAGGGACTTCAAGGCTCCGGCCGCGCTGGCCACCGTCACCGGCCGGGACGGCCGGACCCGCCGCTACACGGCCGGAGTCGGTGACCTGGCCACCGGGGCGAAGGTGCCGGTGGACGGCCAGGTGCGGGTCGGCAGCAACACCAAGGCCTTCACCTCGGTGGTCTTGCTGCAACTGGTCGGCGAGGGCAAGGTGGGGCTCGACGCCTTCGTCGACACCTACCTGCCCGGCCTGCTGCGCGGGGACGGCATCGACGGACGGAACATCACCGTCCGTCAGCTCCTCCAGCACACCTCGGGGCTGCCCAACTACACGGAATACCTGGAGGGCGACCGGCTGGACCGCTACTACGAGCCCCGGGAGCTCCTCGACCTCGCGCTCGCCCACACGTCCGACTTCACCCCTGGCGACGGCTGGAAGTACAGCAACACCGGGTACCTGGTCGCCGGGATGATCATCCAGAGGATCACAGGCCGGCCGGTGGGTGAGGAGATCACCCACCGCGTCATCGACCGGATCGGTCTGCGGCACACCTACTTCCCGGTCCCGGGGGACACCACCGTGCACGAGGCGCACCCCGAGGGCTACGACCGGCTGACGCCGGGCGGTCCGCTCACCGACGTGACGCGGCAGGACATGTCCTGGGGTTGGGCCGCGGGGGCGCTGGTCTCCACGAACACCGATCTGAACCGGTTCTACACGACGCTGATCGGCGGCGGCCTGATCGCCCCGGAGCTGCTCGCGCAGATGCGCACGACCGTCCCGGCGGACGAGCACCTCGGCCAGGGGGCCCGCTACGGGCTGGGTCTGATCAGCTTCCCGCTGACGTGCGGCGGCGTCTACTGGGGCCACGGCGGTACCCTCCCCGGCTATGTGACCCGCGGCGGCGTCACGGAGGACGGCCGCGCCGCCAACATCGCGGTGACCACCGTGCCCGCCGTCGAGGCCAAGCCGCGTATCGCCGCCGACGTGGACGCGGCCCTCTGCCGGTAGACCGGCGGGAGGGCCGGCCCCCTCCGTACCGACTCCCGGGGGATTGGCCCCCGCCTTGACGAGGAGAACGGGACGGCGGCCCGGATCCGGACGTGGCACCTGCCCGGCCTTCGACCGGATCGTGTGCGCCTGCGAGGTGATGGCCACATCACCGCGGTCGCTGTCCCGGGGCCGGGGGCCGTGGTGAGGACCACCCTCGGCTCCCGTTCCCGCGTCCGGATGGCCAGTGCGGTGCGGACCCGGCGGCACCGCACCCGGCCCTGCACCGCACCCCTCCCGCGCAGCATCCGGGCTGCGACCCGGGTGCCGCGCGGTGAGGAACCGCGGGCACGGGCGAGAAGAGCGGACCCGCCCAACCGTAGGGTCGACCGGGCTGCACGGCGGCGGCGCATCAGCCGGTGCCCCGGGCTGCGGCACCGCCGTAAGGCGCACCGCGGCCGTAGGCGCTCGTCCTCGGGTGGGTGGGGCTGCTGCCGGTTCGCCCGGGATGGGACGGAATCGGTAGGGGCCAGGCATACCGGCCGGCGGTCGGGGCAGGCGCTTGTCCGACCGTGAAAGCGATGCGAAGGCGAGTGAGCAGCGATGAGCAAGGTGCAGGAGCAGATCGACGTCGATGTGCCGGTCAGCACGGCGTACAACCAGTGGACGCAGTTCGAGCAGTTCCCGATGTTCATGGAGGGTGTCGAGGAGATCACCCAGCTCGACGAGCGGCACAACCACTGGAAGACGAAGATCGCCGGTGTGTCCCGGGAGTTCGACACCGAGATCGTCGACCAGGTGCCGGACGACCACGTGGCGTGGCGTACCACCAGTGGTGACGTGCGGCAGACGGGGATGGTGCGGTTCGAGCCGATCGACGCGACCCATACCCGGGTGATGATGGAGATGGACTTCCAGCCCGGCGGCATGGCCGAGAAGGCCGCCGACATGACCGGCATGCTCGACCGGCAGGTCAAGGGCGACCTCAAGCGGTTCAAGCACTTCATCGAGAAGCGCGGCACCGCCTCCGGCGGCTACCGCGACACCCTCTGACCCGGACCACGCCGTCAGCCCCCCCGCCACGTCCACGGATGTGGCGGGGCGGGGTCATGCGCGAGCGGGACCGAACCCGGCCGACGTCGCGTCGCCGGTGAAGCACCGCGTCACGCGCTGCGCCGGAGCTGACGGGCCGCAGGCGGGGGCACCTCACCCCGGCGCCATGGTGGCCCGGTCCGCGAGAGGGTCTGGCTCAGCCGAAGGAAGCTACCCGAGGGCCCCTGCACGAGATCCGCCGACGCTCCGCCATTCACCTGGCCGGCGTCCACCTCGGCGCTCCTCCGGGATGTACCGGTCTGCTGTGCCTTACCGGCCCCCCGGGAGCGTGAACCCCGTACGGCGGGGAACCCGCTGGTGACAGCCACGCCGCACACGGGAGACGCTCCATGGACTCAGGCAGGAAGACGCCCGCCAACCGGGCGAAGGCGCTGCAGCGCTTCCCGCGCCACGACCGCCGCGGCGAGGCCCGGCTGCCCGCGGTGCTCGCCACCCTGGCGGCCGTGCTGCTCTACCTCGTCC
Organism: Kitasatospora sp. NPDC001603; assembly: GCF_040298365.1. Taxonomy (NCBI): domain Bacteria; kingdom Bacillati; phylum Actinomycetota; class Actinomycetes; order Kitasatosporales; family Streptomycetaceae; genus Kitasatospora; species Kitasatospora sp. NPDC001603. Next base: position 14,860 of record NZ_JBEPAA010000036.1, on the reverse strand, counting down.
TGCCGGAGCAGCTGCTGTTCGTCCCGCGCTTCGTCGTGCCGGGCCTGGAAGTGCTGCTCTTGATACCGCTGATCGCGGTCAACCCGCGCCGGATGACCCGGCAGAACCGCCTCTCCCGGATCGTGTCGCTGACCCTGGTCGCCCTCATCGGCATCAGCAACCTGATCTCGCTCGGCCTGCTGGTGCACGCCATGGTCACCGACAAGGCCCAGGAGGGCGGCCCCCTCCTGCTCGCCGCGCTCCAGGTCTGGGCCACCGGCATCATCGTCTTCGGCCTGGCGTTCTGGGAACTCGACCGCGGCGGCCCCGTGGCGCGCACCCAGGCCGAGCGCTCTGAACTGCCGCTGGCCGACTTCCGGTTCTCCCAGGACGAGAACGACGACGCCGTCGAGGAGGTCGCCGACGGCTCGTCCCGCACCAGCGACTGGGTCCCCACCCTGATGGACTACCTGTACGTCTCGGTCACCAACTCCACCGCCTTCAGCCCCACCGACACCATGCCGCTGTCCCCCCGGGCCAAGGCGCTGATGGCCATCGAGAGCATCGCCGCACTCATGACCTCGCTGCTCGTCATCGCCCACGCGGTCGGCGTCCTCGACAAGTAGGACGGCACGGCACACCGGTCGAGGCCGCCGCAGGGCGGGGCCGGCTTCCTCGGTGGCGATGTGGGCGCGCAGCAGCTCGATGTCGACCAGGTCTCCCTGGACCCGGCCTCCTGGACGATGCTGCAGCGGTGCCTGGACCACCGCGACAGCTGGCCAACCGACTACCCCCACGTCATGGTCACCAAGGGAACGAAAGCCGGACGGGGAGCAGCCTCAACTGCCTATCTTTCCCACGTCCTTAACGACTGGGGCTTCCCGCCCCCGGATGTCCGCAGCACCCGCCTGGTTGACCTGGCGAACACCGTCGATCCCAAACTCGTCGCTGCCGCGTTCGGCATGGACCCCACGGCCACGCTGATCTATCTCGCCGACCACATCGATGCCACCCGTCTGCCGGAGCCGTGACCGGTTTGAAATCGCTGGTCAGGACGGATATCGGGCTGCAGAATCAGCAGCATGCCGCGCTTCTTGTGTGACCGTTGCCGATGCCCGCTCACCACATCGGTCACCAAGATCAAAGTTCCGCCGCCGGTCCCGCCCTCAGAGACTCCCGACATCCGGACACGGCCGCCCCGGATGCCGCGCGGCACCTATGCCCCGAACTTCCGGCTGAGGGAGTTCACCATCGACATCCCCGGCTTTGTGGTTCATCCCGACGACGTCGTCGGCACCGAATTGCACGCTGGGTGGGACCGATTGAGCGCCTGCTGCCAGGGACCCAGCGGCACCAACGGACCCAATGTGGTCTGCGGGAACTGCGGAGCGGAAGTGGCCACCAAGCAGGCCGACTGCTTCACCCAAGACCAGGTGGTGCTCGAACCCACCGCAGTCTGCCTCTCCTATGCAGACGACTGATCACGCGACGAGACCCCAAGCCGAACCCGTCGACATTCGGCGGCACCTCGCACAAGTTCGCCGGAACATGTGCGCTTTGGTGAAGGGCTTGTTCGAGGTGACGATCACGCTGGCACGTTCGTACCTGTCCGATGAGAGTTGGAAGAACAGGTTCGCGGCCTCGGCCTTGGCTGTTCTGTCGAGTTCAGCGGGGGAAGGTCACTCTTCCTGCGCCTTGCGGGTGCGGTAGGTACGCATGGCGACCTGCGCCCCGCAGCGGTTCGGGCTGCAGTACGCCGCCGAGGAGTTGCGCGAGCGGTCGTAGAACCCGAGGTGGCACGGGGGGTTCCGGCAGGCCTTGAGCCTCATCCAGGCGCCTCGTAGAGCGACGTCGGACGCCGCGGCAAGCACATGTGCGAGTGCGCCGGGGACGCCGTCCCCAGTGGGCAGGAGCTGGACGCCGGAAGCGGTGACGACGGGCGCCAGGGGATACAGCCGTGCACTGCGGCGCAGGTACTCCTCGGCTCTCGCCCGGCCCTCGTCGTCCTCCTCGCCCGCGTGCGCGAGAAGGACGAGGACCAGGGCATCCCTCAGCTCCCGGGCGGCGGCGGCGTCGGCATGGGTGACCAGCACGCCGGGGCCGGTCAGGCCCTCCAGTCGCAGCCACTGCGCGAAGGCCGCCCCGTCCCCGAGCTGCTCCCGACTGCCGTCGATCGCCCGCGTGTTGACAAAGGCGAGGACAGTCTCAGCAGCCGCCGAGGGACTGAGAATCGTCCGGGTCGTATCCATGGGCATACGGCAACGATACCCGAGACCTGAGAGGCGCCACTGATCATGCACATAGACACCAGGGCACATTGAGGCTTGTGCGTTAGGTGCTAAATCAATATGGTCATAACCATGACGAAGAACGAGCAGACCTCGGACACCACCCGCACCTGGTTCATCACCGGCTCCTCCCAGGGCCTCGGCCGCGCCCTCGCACTCACCGCCCTCGACCGTGGCGACCGCGTCGCGGCCACCGCCCGCCGCACGGAATCGATCAGCGACCTGGTCGGGCGGTACCCCGGACAGGCCATCGCCCTCCAACTCGACGTCCGGGACGAGGAAGCGGCCCACCGCGCCGTCGAGCAGACCGTTTCCGCGTTCGGACGAATCGACGTGGTCGCCAACAACGCGGGCTACGGACTGTTCGGCGCCGTCGAGGAGGCGACCGACGCGCAGGCCAGGGCCATCTTCGACACCAACGTGTTCGGGCCGCTCAACGTGCTGCGCGCGACACTGCCGGTGCTGCGCAGGCAGCGCTCGGGCCACATCCTCCAGGGCTCCTCGCTCTACGGACAGTCGGCGCACCCGGGTGTCGGACTGCTCGCAGCCGGCAAGTACGCGCTCGAAGGACTCTCCGACGCTCTGGCGGCCGAGCTCGCGCCCCTGAACATCAAGGTCACCATGATCGAGCCCGGATATCTGGGGACCGGCTTCCTGTCCCACCTGGTCTTCGCCGAACCCACCGCCGACTACGACGGGACCGTGCGCGCCGTCCAGAGCTCGCTCGGCGAACTGCCGCCCGAGGCGTTCGCCGCTCCCGCCCGGGTCGCCGCGGCCGTCATGGCCGCCGTCGACGCCAAGCAGCCTCCTCTGCGCCTCGCCCTCGGGCGCGCGGCCGAGGACGGCCTCCGCCAGGCTCTCACCGCACGCCTGCGCGAACTGGACGCCTGGGCCGAGGTCAGCCGTAGCGCCGACGGGGCAGCGTACGACCGTCAGCCGTAGCACCGACGGGGTGCCGTGCGAGCGTCAGCTGTCGTGCGGACGGTGCGAGCGCCAAGCCCTCGGGCCGCAAGGCAGGCGCGCCAGGGGCGGCAGACGGCCGATCGCGGATGCTCTCCTGATCTGCGGACTTGGAACGGCAGGAAGAGCCACCTTCCCAGGTCAGAGAGCATCCGCGCCTTCGTGTCCAGGCCCTGGACCGCCTGTTGACCGGTGGATCCGGGATCAGTTCCGGCTCAACGGCCGGAGCCGGCGGCACTTCGAAACGGCACTGGCAGGCCGGATCGATGGGGGCGGCGAGCAGCATCTGTTCGCACCGGACCAGATCGGTTGAGACGGGACACGCCCGATCTGGAACATTCCGCTGTGACTCCACCCCGTGGAATGCGGGATCGGCGCCCGGCTGCCCACCCCCAGTTCCCGGGATGCGGTGCTCTACGGCGTGCTGGAGGACCTGCCCAGGGCCGTCGACCGACTGCGCCGGTCCTTCACGCCGACCCGCAAGTACCCCACCGCAGCCCGGCTGATGCTCCCTCAGGCGGGGGTGTCTCCCCGAGGTCGACGTGCGGGCGCGCTGGATGTCGGCCGTGAGGGGTGCCTGTGAAGCACGGTCCGCCGGGCTGCGCCGGATGCCGCTGCACGCCGTGCAGTGCTGCGCGATCACGCCCGCCGCTTTGCGCAGCGTCCGACGGATTTCTGGAGCGGGTGCTGCGGGAGGGCTGCTGGGGCGGGTGCGGGTTCCGGCCAAGTTCGGGAAATTGTGCGGCTGTTGTGATCGAGCTGTGTAGTTTCGAGCGGTCCGGAAGGCGGCGTTCGCCGATGGGCTGGCCGCGCCAGGTCCTGGTGAGCGTGTCGGCCTCTCTCCTCTTCCTCATAGACGGGATCGTGATGACCACCCCGAGTACCGGAACACCTGCCACCACACCAGCGACAGCCCCGGCGAGCGGGACAACGCCCGCGAGTGCGACCCCGACGAGCACGTCGCCCGCGTTCGAAGTGGACAAGGCGATGCTCGACGGCCCGACGCCGAAGGACCTGCTTCCGACCACGGGCAACTACCCGGTGGAGATCGTCCGGTACCGCTCGGTGGTGCTCACCGACATCCCCGGGGCGAAGCCGGCACGGAAGCTGACCGGGGCCATCGACCTCGGGGAGGAGAACCTGCCGTTCTACGACCGGCCGGCCGAGGGCATGATCGTCACGACCGAGCAGAGCTGGTCGGCCCAGGGGGTCACGCTCGGCCGGCTGCTGCACAGCCTGGCGCTCGCGCCCGGCGAGAGCACCAAGGTCGCGGTCGTCGACTGGCAGCGCACCACCAAGGCCTCCGGCACCGAGACGACCGCAGAGGCCGACGCGCTGTCCGCCACCACCGACCAGAACCGGTCGATCAGCGAGGTCGCGAACGCGATCGCCCGCGAGGAGCAGTACGGCAACTCCCAGATGTCCCAGTCGAGCAAATCCTCCAGCTCCGGCGGCAGCATCGGCGTCGCGTTCTTCGGCCTGGGCGGCGGTGGCAACTGGGGCGAGTCGTCCAACAGCGGCTTCGCGACCGCGGTGTCCCGCTCGACCGGGGTGAAGTCGGTCGCGGTCGAGGCCTCGCAGCGCATCAGCGAGCGGACCCAGCAGCTGGCGACCGCGGCCCGCAGCCGCAACATGACCGTCGTGCGCGAGACGACGCAGGCGGAGAAGGACCAGGTCCTCACCCGGGTCGTCACCAACTACAACCACATGCACGCGATGTCGGTGCAGTACTACGAGGTCGTCCAGATCTACAACGTGACGACCAAGCCGACCAAGCTGGAACGCTGCCTGTTCATCCCGCTGCAGGAGCTCACCTTCAACTACACCAGCCTGCAACGCTACAAGGAGGTGCTCGCGTCGGTGGCGCCGGCCGACTGGGCGGCGAAGATCCGGGCCGCGAACCCGTTCGACACCACCGTGCGCAAGCTCGACGCCTGCACCGCACCGGAGGCACCGTCGGTCGCCCAGGTGTTCGACGGCGTGGACCTGGCCGACATCGCCGCCTCGGCCATGGGCGTGTACGGGGTGCGCAAGTACGACGGCAGCCCGGTCCGGTTCGATCCGGTGGCCCGGCAGTGGAACCCGCTGCCCACCACCGGGCTCGACGGCGACCTGGTCCGCATCGCCCCGGGAAAGGACACGGTGTGGGGGCTGCGGACGGACAACAGGCTCGTGTACTTCGACGGGAGGACCTGGCGGCTCGACCCGCAGGGCTGGGCGGGGCGGAGCCTCGCATGCGGACCGGACGGCACGCTCTACCTCATCGGCATGGGCGCCGGTTCGATCCACCACCGCTCCCCGAGCGGCGTATCGCAGGACATGAACATCCTGGCCGACGACGTCGCCGTCGTCGGCAGGGACAAGCTCTGGTACTGCAAGGAAGGACGGACCTGGGAGCGCAACGGCACCACCTGGTTGGAGCGGACCCCCGCACCGAACGTGAAGCGCCTGTCCGCCGGCCTGGACGGCGTCCTGTGGGGCATCACGGCCGACGGCAAGGCCCTGGTGGTGGAGCCCGCTGCGACCACCTGGAGCGCCCCCAAGTACTTCAACGGGGCCACCGGACTGGTCGACGTCGTCTCGTCCACCGGCGGGGACTACTGGGCGCTGACGAACGCCGGGCTCCTGCGGCTGCTCACCGCGCCACGGGAGACACCGATCCCCTTCGACGCCGCGCCGAAGACCGACTCCCCCTACGCCTCCAAGATCGACGTCTGGTACGACGAGTTCGGGATCCGCAGCCTCCAGGTGGTATTCCCCGGCCACACCTTCCGCTGCGGCGACACCGGCGGCTCCGGCATACAGCACCACGCGACCCACACCTTCGCCGGCGCCGACAAACTCCTCTCCCTCGACGCCTGGTCCGGCACCGCCGCCCGCGGCAGCCTCGCCGGGCTGCGCCTGACGATGACGTCGGGCGTGGTCAACTTCGGGATCGCGGAAAGCACCGCCGCCGCGCCGGACCTGACCGAGGACGCCGGCGGCGCCGCCATCTGCGGACTGTTCGGCTCGACCGTGAAGTCCGGCACCCGCACCTACCTCGCATCGCTCGGCTTCCACGTCCGCGGCGGCAACGTGTCGCAGGCCGTCCTGGACCACCTGAACGACAACCGCCGCCACTACAGCCAGGCCGTGTGGGCCAACGCGGACGAACTGACGCTCAGCCGCATCCTCGCCAACTACTCGTACACGCCTGCCGGCTCGACCGCCCCGCCGGTCCTGCTCGGCACGCTGCTGGACCCGAAGCCGATCGCCGCCACCGGCAACTACCTCGGCTTCCGGTGGAACTTCGGCAGCGAACAGGAGCGCCAGGAGTGGACCAAAGCCCGACAGCCGGGCGACGCCACCTTCGGCACGCCGGTGACCAACACGATCGCCATCGCCACCAAGGGCGTCTTCGCCGAGGCCGTGCTCGGCCGGGCCAACTCGGCCGAGAAGATCGACCTCACCCGTTTCTGGAACTGGAAGGACTCGCCCCTCCAGATCACGCCCGCCGACATCGCACCGGTCGCCACCGGCACCCGCGCCCAGAACCTCGACACCACGGTGGCCGCCCTGGCCGCCACCCAGGCGAAGTTCACGCCCCTGGCCGCCATGCCCGACCCGAGCGCCCTGCAGGCGGCGCAGGCCATCACCACCGCGAACCTGTTCCGCGACATGAGCGGCCTCAACACCATGGGCCAGGTCCTCACCAAGGGCATCGAGAGCGCGGCCAGCAACGACAAGGACGCCGGCGCACGCGCCCAGGAGGCCCTGAAGACCGCCACCGAACACCTGCAGAAGATGGCCCAGATCGCCGTCGACGCCGCCGGCAAGGCAGCGCCTCTCGTAACCGGCGGCGCCGGCGGCGCCGGCAACCTGAGCGCCCTCGGCGGCATGCTCAACCAAGGCGGCAAGCCCGAGGCCAAAGCCTGATCACCCCACCACGCGGGCCCGGGCCGCCACCCGGGCCCGCCCCGTCCGACCAGCACACCCACCAAGCGGGCCCGCCGGCGATCACGGTGGTGAGGTGCGGGGAGCACGCACGTGCCCGGACAGCGCCCGGCTCGTCCGGGCCCAGTACAACCGAACGACGACAGCCCGGCCGGCCCGGGAGCCTATTTCGCCCATCGTCGCGGGTGGCACCCTGGGGACATGAGACCTGGGGGCGCGAGGATCACCTGCGTCGGCAGCGTGGCGGCCGGCAAGGAGACTTGCGTCGATGTCTTGCGACGTGCCTGACCGACCTCGGCCTGGACGCCGCGAAGTCCATCCGTCCGTCCTCCAGGAAGGTCGGGGGCCGTGCCCGCTCGGTCGGACGCTCCACCGGCGCTGTCGCGGCCCGTGCTGCGCTCCATCGCCGAGCTGGACCTGCTGCTCGTGCGGTGACACCTCCGGCCAGGAGGCGGCCGCCCTGTTCGCCGCTGTGAGCGCCCCGGCGGCGGGCGGCGGGAGCTGACCGACCCGGGGCCGGACTGTCGCCGGCTCGTGCCCGGGTTGGTTACCGGGCCGCGGCGAGCGAGCGGGCCACCGTCCTACGGGGCAAGCGGCGGCAGCGGCTGGGCCGGCAGTGAGGGGAGTGAGGGCGTCATGGCAGGTGAACCGCTCCCGGAGGCGGCGGTCACGCCGGGCCGGGCGGGTTTGCCGCAGGACGGCCGGTGTCGTGAACGGGTTGTTTCCACCGGCCGTCCGGGTTCAGCCGATCGCTGTGGGGCTTCCCGGCTCGGCCGGTCGGCCACCCGTTCGGATGAACGCGGGTCTGCAGAAACGGTTGTTCGTCGGCAAGTGACGCTGGCAATCGCCAAGATCTCCAACTGTCCGGAAAGCACCCCACTGTCGTACGCGAAGCCGCACGGCAAACAGCGAGAACGGGAACCCACCCATGGCAGTCGCACTTCGCAGGACGCTCGCCCTCGCCACGCTGACCCTGGCCGCCTCTCTCCTGCCCGCCGGCGGGGCAGGCGCCGCCGACCCGACACCGCGCACCCCCAGCCTCTACTGCCTCGCCAACACCTGGAGCACTCCGAGCACCTCCACGAAGCCCTGCAACTCGAACGACCAGGGCCAGCACTGGACTCTCGCGGGGCAGAAGGTCTCCCTCGCCAACGCCCCCGCCTACTGCCTCGCCAACACCTGGAACGCGCAGGACGTCTCGGTGAAGCCGTGCGACTCCAAGGACCAGGGCCAGTACTGGACCGTGACCGGTCAGAGGATCTCCCTCACCTTCGCCCCCGCCTACTGCCTCGCCAACACCTGGAACACCCCCAACATCTCCACCAAGCCCTGCGACAGCAACGACCGCGGACAGAACTGGGTCGTCTTCGGCGACCAGATCAGCCTCGCCCTCGCCTGACGCCCCACCACCGCGCCCGGACACTGTGATCTCCGGGCCGCAGGCCGCCCTTGACGGGCGGGATCGCGTAGGTGACATCGGCTCAGCGGGCCGCCGCGCTGCGGCGGCCCGCTCGTGCAGGACCGAGTTCAGCGACCGCCCGCCGCACGCTCCGTCCGAAACCCCGGCGTGGGCCCTTCTCGGCGATCCCACCGGAACCGCGGGCTGCGGCTGCTCTCACCGCGCTCGTGCGCAGGGCGCGAGGGCCACGGCCACCGCTGGCCGGTCGCGGACGGCGCGCCCAGCCCCCGGCCGCCCGCCGTCTACTCCCTGGCCCGGCATGCTGCGCATCGCCCGCTGCGCGCGGGCCCCTGCTGTCCGGCCGTTTCACCCTGAGGGGAAAGGGTGGTGGTCGTGGGGCTGGCATCCGGGCATGAGTTTCTTCCCGCGGCAAAAGGTGGCGGTCCAGCCGATGCTGTTCGGCGGGCCGGTGTGCGCGGCGGAGCTGGCGTGGGCGGGCAAGGGCCGCCGGCCGACGTACTGCTCCAAGGTGTGCTCGTCGAAGGCGGACCGCGCCCGGGAGAACGAGAAGCGGGGCAAGGCCCTCGCCGTCGCCGCCGAAGCGCGCCGGGGTGAAGCGGGGCTGCCCGACGGCCTGGCCGATGACCCGGTGGCCGCCGAGCTCCTCGCCCTCGGCGACCGGCTGGCGCGCGCCGACCGCCTGCTGCTCCTCCAGCTCGACCGGTCGGCCCGCGACGGTGCGCGGTCTGTGCCCGCCAAGCCCTCGCCGACGTCCTCCACTGCGCCCGCGCCGCCACGAAGCGGTCGGAAGGCCCTGCTCTCCGGGGTGAGGTCGAGCAGGACGCGTCAGGACCGCGGCGGTCACCTCGCCGTCGAGCCTCCCCCGGGACTCGACGGCGAGGAGGCGTCGGCCCTCCCGCCGGTCTACCGGCAGAGGGCCGCGTCCACGTCGGCGGCGATGCGCGGCTTGGCCTCGACGGCGGGCAGGGCGGCACCGCTCCGCCGGCCGGCTCCCCGGCGCGGGCGGGGACGCCGGGGGTGCGCCGGGGGTGCGCCGGGAATGCCGGGGGATGCCCGGAACGCCGGGTGCGTCCGCCACCCCGGCGGACGCGCCCGGCGCTCGAGCGACGGCCGCCGGCCGGTCGCTGCCCGCCGCCAGGGGGGCGCCGGCCCGCGCAGGCCGCCGAACGGGTACGGCCAGGCGGCCCGTTCGGGACCGAGGAACGGGATGGTCAGCTCGTCCCTCTGCGGCTCGTGGGCAGCCCGGAGAGGCTGGACGTTGGCGAGCGCGCCGAGCGCGGCAGGTCGCTCGGGTCGACGGCCTGGAGGCGCGCCAGGTGGTCAGCGGCGGACCAGATCGGGCAGTCGGTCGCGGCGGGTCAGCACGACCACCGTCCCGCCGTCCGTGACCTGCCGGTCGCGTGAGCCCGCGCAGCACGCCACCGGCACCGAGGGCATCGTAGGGAGGTAGCGGGAGCATCGTCACACCGCTGGAGGCTGCTCGACCACGACCCGGCGGACCAGCACCGCTCCGTGCGGGTCCACCCGATGGTGCAGCGAGCGGTCCGTGAGGGCGTGCCCGAAAGCCGGGTCGCAGAGCTGGCCGGCGTGGCCGTCGGCCTGCTCCTCGTCGCGTCCCGGAAGTCCGCGGACGAGGCGAACTCGGTGATGTTCTTCCTGGCTGCCCCGGGGGACGAGGGGCCGCACCTGCGTTCTCGCGCCCTCGACTTCCCTCCTGCTGGCCCGCTGGCTCGAACAGGCTGGCGACCTGCCGGGCGTCGGTCGGCGCTGCCGTGCGGCTCTTGGAAGGCTCGTCACCTACTGGGTTGGGCGGCGGGCCGCAGGGGGAGCCTGTGTTCTGCGGCCCGCCGAGTGAAGTGGAGCCCTGCGGCGTAGACAACCGCTGTCCGGGAGCCGGGCAAACATCAGGAGTGGAGTTGATGCACGGTGGAACGACGCATGTCGGTTGCGACGCACTGGGGCAGTTTCATCGCGGTGGTCGATTCTGGCCGGTTGGTGCGCATCGAGCCGAGGAGCGATGACCCGGCGCCGTCGCCTATCGGCCCCGGGATGGTGACAGCCGCCGACGACAGCGCTCGCGTGTTGCGCCCAGCGGTCCGCAGGGGCTGGCTGAACGGTCTGCCGCGCGTCCACGACACGGCCAGGGGCACGGACGCCTTCGTGGAGGTGAGTTGGGACGACGCGATCACCCTGGTGAGCGAGGAACTGAGTCGGGTGCGTGCCCAGCACGGAGACAGCGCGGTGTTCGGCGGATCGTACGGCTGGGCGAGTGCGGGGGCCTTCCACAACGCGCAAGGTCAGCTCCACCGGTTCCTGGCGTTGGGCGGGGGATTCACCGACTCGCGCAACACGTACAGCACCGCGGCCTTGGAGGTCATCCTTCCCCATGTGATCGGCGGGGCCCCGTGGAGCTACCAGTCCCGGATGCCGATGTGGGACGAGATCGCCGAGAACTGTGAGCTGGTGGTGGCGTTCGGAGGGCTGGCCCTGAAGAACAGCCAGGTCAACCCGGGCGGGCTGGCCCGGCACCGGACGCAGGAGCTGCAACGGAAGTGCCGAGCGGCCGGGGTGCGGTTCGTGAACGTCAGCCCCATCCGCAGCGACGCCGCAGGTTTCCTCGACGCCGAGTGGCTACCCGTCATTCCCAACACCGACACCGCCGCGATGCTCGGCATCGCCCACACGATGCTGGTCAACGGATGGCACGACGAAGACTTCCTGCGCCGGTGCTGCGTCGGGTTCGACCGCTTCGCCTCCTACCTGGTCGGCGACCTGGACGGCGTCCCGAAGGACGCTGACTGGGCGGCGACGATCACGGGCATCAGCCGCGACACGATCACCGACCTCGCGCGCCGCCTCACCACGCAACCTTCCCTCATCATGGTCAACTACGCGATACAGCGGGCGGACCACGGCGAACAGCCAGTCTGGATGTCGGTCGTGCTGGCTGCCATGGCGGGCTCGATGGGGCGGCCCGGCTGCGGCTGGGGCGCGGGCTACGCGACGATGGACGCGACCGGTGTCGCCCCCGGCCGGCCCTCCGTGGCGTCGATTCCCCAGGGTCCCAACCCTGTTGCGGATTTCATCCCTGTCGCACGGATCGCCGACACCCTGCTGCATCCGGGCAGGACCATCGACTACGACGGCCGGCGCCTCACCCTGCCCGAGCTTCGCCTGATCTACTGGTGCGGAGGCAACCCGTTCCACCACCACCAGGATCTCCACCGGCTGGCGCGCGCCTGGCAGATTCCTGACACGGTGGTGGTGCACGAAGCCTGGTGGAACACCACGGCCAAGTTCGCCGACATCGTCCTTCCCGTCGCCACCAGCCTCGAGCGCGACGACTTCGCCGCCGGGTTCTCCGACCCTCACCTCGTCGCGATGCCGAAGGTCCGCGAGCCGGAGGGTGAGTCGCGCACCGACCACCACATCTTCACCGCCCTGGCCTCCCGGCTCGGATACGAGCAGGAGTTCACGAAGTCGCGCTCCGAGATCGAATGGGTCCGGCACCTCTACGAGCAGACGAGGGCCAGCCTCGGCGACGACACCGCCTTGCCCAGCTTCGACGACTTCTGGCGACGCTCCACCGCTGCGCTGCCGGCGCTGAGCGGACCGTTCCCCGGCAGCTTCGAGGCGCTGCGCTCAGATCCGCAGCGGTTCCCCCTGACGACGCCCTCGGGTCGGATCGAGATCTTCTCCGAGGAGATCGACTCGTTCGGCTACGACGACTGCACCGGGCATCCGGCGTGGTTCGAACCGGTGGAGTGGCTCCGTGGCGGCCTGTCGGAGCGATTCCCCCTGCACCTGATCTCGAATCAGCCGGCCTCGCGTCTGCACAGCCAGTACGACAACGGCGGCCACAGCCTCAAGTCGAAGATCCTTGGTCGTGAGCCCGTGACGATCAATCCGCTGGATGCCGCGTCCCGCGGCATCGAAAGCGGCATGATCGTGCGGGTCCACAACGATCGGGGCAGTTGCCTGGCGGGCGCAGTCCTGTCGGACGACGTCATGCCAGGCGTCGTCCAGCTGTCCACGGGAGCGTGGTGGGATCCGGTCCGGCCGGGCCTGAGCGGAACCCTGGACCGCCACGGCAATCCGAACTCCCTCACCGCGGATCGAGGCTGCTCGCGCCTGTCCCAGGGGCCGAGTGCGCACAGCGCGCTGGTCGACGTCGAGGTCTACGACGTCCCTCTTCCGGAGGTGCTCGCCTTCGTGCCGCCACACTTCGAACGTTGACACGAAGAACTCCCGACCCCGTCGGGGCGTGTCTCGGGTTCGCCGTCGTCAAGCGCGCGCCACTGGCCGGCCCGCCGGGATACCCCACTCACCCGTTTGCGATTGGGTAACCGAATGAATACTGTGCGCAGTCATGAGTGCACTTCGAGACCTCAAGTACGGCCAGTGGTTCAGGGGCGCCGACACCGACGGCGACGGGTTCATCACCCGGCAGGACGTCCGTGCGATGAGCGAGCGCTACATCGCCGCCCGGGGCACCGCGCCCGACTCCGCGACCGCCCGCCGGCTCACCGACGGGATGGACGAGTTCTGGACGAACGTGATCGCCCCGATGGACCAGGACGGTGACGGAAAGGTCGATCTGCGGGAGATGACCGAAGGCTTCAAGCGGGCCCTGACCGACCCTGCCCGGTTCCCGGAACAGATCGAGCCGGTCACCAACTGCTTCTTCGACCTCGTCGACCTCAACGGAAACGGCAAGATCGAGCAGGCGGAGTTCCAGCTGATGTTCAACTCGATCTCAGGCGTTCCCGGCGAGGACTGCGCCGAGGTCTTCGCCGCCTTGGACCGGGACGGCTCCGGCGCGCTGGACCGCACCGAGTTCCACCAGGCGGTCTCGGAGTTCTTCTACGGCGACGACCCGGACGCTCCTGCCAACCACCTGTTCGGCAGGGCCACCGCCTGACAGCCCCGGATACGGCCCCGGCCCCGATGGCCCACACCTGCCGGTGTGTGGGCCGTCGGCGTCGAGGCCACGGGCCAGGCAGTTTCTGGCGCCTCCTTCGGAGGTATGGTGCCGCTGACGCGGCCTCGGCCTTGGGGGCCAACGGCGCCCCGAGGCCGAACCTGGACCTCGGAACCACTGAGCAGGTCCAGAGCGGCCACCGATCGGGTGACGGAGCCGCGATCGGTGCCAGCACTACCGAGCACGAGGCGGGACTCCACCAGACCCTGGGACGAGGGGACGGGGCTGGGACGCCTCGGGGAGTCCGGAGGCCGCACCGGGCGCCAGCGGCATGTAGCTCGGCGGACGGTGGGTGCGACGTGCGGGCCGGGATGGTACGCAGGCGGCGGGCGCCGCCTGCGTACCATCCCGTAGGGGCCGACGCCGACAGCACCACCGAGGATCTGGCGCGCATCTGCCCCGAACTGACCGCCCGCTACGACCTGACGGCCGAGAACAGCCGGGTGCCGGTGACCTTCACGTACCGGGCCGTGGTCGGAGCGAAGGTGAGGACCTGCGGCGCCGCGCCGGGGCGCGGCGTGCCCGTCCGGGTGGCGACGGTCGACCAGGTGCTGCCGTCCGCCGAGACCTGGACGGTGTAGTCCACCGGGAAGCCCAGACCGGTGTTGGCACCGTCGGTGCGCGGGGTCAGGCTCACCCGGCTGCCGGCGGCCTTGGTGCGGCGCTCGGAGCGGCGTCGGGCCCGGTCCTCGCACGCAGACCTCAGCAGCTCTGCCAGGAAGCCGAGGTAGGACACATCTGCTCGCGCGAGGCCGCCTCGGCGAGCTCGGGGAACTGCGCGCGGACGGCCGGCAGCCGCAGCAGCCGGCATGCCCGTCGACGAGGTGCTCTCGTCGCTGAGCAACAGGTGCTCTCCCTACTCACCGACAAAGCCACCTCGGCGAGCCCCTCCAGCGCCACCTCCAGATCACCGTGAAGTCCGGCAGCGCGGCGAGGCGCGCCCGGCGCTCGGCCTGTACGGCCGTCAGCGCACGTGCGCGTCGATCAGACGGGTGACCAGGCCGCCGACTGCGGCCACGAGCACTACCCACGGGATGAGATTGCGCGTCTTGTCGTTCACTTACGCCCTCCCAGAGAGCGGGTCACGTTATAGGACCCCCACGCCATCCGATCAGTCCGCGGCGCTGCCTCCGTTGTGCCCGCTTGCTGCGGGGCCGGCCTACGGGCAGTCCTCCGCAGGGCCCACCTGTCCTCCTGAGGCCGGACCGGAGACGCCGCTGGCGGGGGGGGGGGGGGCGGCGGGGGGGCGGGGCCCGCGTAGAAGAGCACAGCAGTGGACCGGATCGGGCGCAAGAACAG
>NZ_JBEPAA010000035.1:0-89226 GCF_040298365.1 Kitasatospora sp. NPDC001603 | reverse complement strand
GCGGTGGACATCCACGTGGATGTCCACCGCCCCTTCCGCGCATCCTGGGGCGGTCGCGGATCGGACAGGGGTTTTAGCAGGTGGATGGGGTCGGACATCGGGTGTCGACACTGGAAGACCCTCCCCCGCAACAGCGGTCCGTAAGCCGTTTCGGCGTGCCCGACAGTGCGATGCCATCAATGGCGAGGGGGACCGCCGGGGTCCCCGCGTGGGGCGCCTCATGTGTGATTGCGGATGCCGAGATCATGCGGTTCTGCCAGTCCTTCATGACCGAGCTCCACCGCCACCTGGGCGAGTACACCGACGTCCCGGCCGGGTCCAGCGCGGGCGGGTCTCCGACTACGCGACCCGTTCCGCTCCCGGACCCGACCGGAGCGGGCACAGGATGTCGGGTGGGGGAGGGTGGGGGGTTCCTACGGTGGTGGGCAGTGAGAGGGAAGGACGGGGTCGGGGTGCTGGAGCAGGTCAACCGGGCCATGGAGTACGTCGAGGAGCACCTGGACGGGGTGATCGACGTGGGTGAGCTGGCGCGGATCGCGCGGACGTCGGAGTACCACTTCCGGCGGATGTTCTCCGCGCTGGCCGGGATGCCGTTGTCGGAGTACGTGCGGCGCCGGCGGCTGACCGTGGCCGGGGCCGAGGTGCTGGCCGGTGAGCGGACGCTGCTCGATGTGGCGGTCCGGTACGGCTACACCTCGGGGGAGGCGTTCGCCCGGGCGTTCCGGGCGATGCACGGTGTCGGACCGGGTGAGGCCCGGCGCGGCGGCGTGGTGCTGCGGTCCCAGCCCCGGATGTCCTTCCGACTCGTCGTCGAAGGGAGCAGCAGTATGGAATACCGCATCGTGGAGAAGCCCGGGTTCCGGGTGGTCGGTCGGCGGGCCCGGGTCCCGCTCGTCCACGAGGGGGTGAATCCGGCCATCGCGGCGTTCATCCGGGGGATCGCACCGGAGGTGGTCGACCGGATCGCCGCCCTCTCGGACCAGGACCCGGACGGCGTCGTCTCGGTCACCGAGTTCTTCTCGGACAGCCGGGAGGAGGGCGTCGAACTCGACTACTACCACGCGGTGGTGGCGGGTGCGGACGCCGTCGTGCCGGAGGATCTGGACGTGCGGGAGGTGCCGGCCGGGACCTGGGCCGTCTTCTCCGTCACCGGGGCGTTCCCGCAGGCGCTCCAGGAGATGTGGCGGGACGTCTACACCCAGTGGTTCCCGTCCAACCCCTACGAGACCCGGCCGGGGCCGGAGATCCTGCGCACCCGCTTCCTGTCCGACGGCGTCGCCGAGGCGCAGCTGTGGACCGGCGTGGAGCGGGTCGCCCGGTGAGCCCTGCCGCATGGTGAACTGGGCCGGTCCGATGGGACGTTGACGGTCCCGTCGGCCCGGCCGCCTGTTAGGGTCCGCGCATGACGAAGCGTGTGCCCTTCCAGGGGGCCGAGAAGGAGAGTCTGTTCGTTGCGCTCGACCGGCACCGCGACGCGGTGCTGTGGAAGCTGGAGGGGCTGGACGACGAGCAGCTGCGCCGGCCGATGACGGCGTCCGGGACGACGCTGCTGGGGCTGGTCAAGCACCTCGGCGGGGTCGAACTCGGCTGGTTCTGCCGGACGTTCGGCCGGGACACCGGCCCGCTGCCGTTCGATCTCGCCGAGGACGAGCAGTCCGACCTGCGGGTGCGCCCGGACGAGTCCACCGCCGATCTGCTGACCTTCTACGCCCGCGCTCGGGCCAGTGCCGACCAGGTCATCGAGGAGTTCGAGCTCGACGACCTGGGCCGGGCCTGGTTCGGCGACCAGGTGTCGCTGCGCTGGGTGCTGATCCACATGGCGACCGAGACCGCCCGGCACGCGGGCCACATGGACATCCTGCGCGAGCTGATCGACGGGCGGACGGGGGACCACAACCGGGGCTGACGGCCCGGGAGCGGGAGCGCCGGCCCCGGGTCAGCCCAGGAAGCGGCCGTCCCGGGCCACCACCCGCCCGGCCGCGTGGTGACGGTGGTGCACCACCCCGCGGCCGGTCCCGGCACCGCTCGATCGGCGCGCGCACCGGCTCCCGCGGGCGCCCCGCACGCCCGTTCGGCGCAGCAGCGGCGGACCGGGGCCGGGGCGGGCCGCATGCTGGGGCGGGGGAGGGGGCCAGCGGAGGAGTGGATCGAGGATGGTCAAGGCGTTCGGGTTCGTCGACTACGGCGGGCCGGAGACTCAGGAGTTCCTGGACCGGCCGGTGCTGGAGCCCGGCCCGGGCCAGCTGGCGGTCGGCGTCCGGGCGGCCGGGGTGAACCCGGTGGACTGGAAGATCCGCCGGGGACTCCTCGGGCGGGACCGCGAGCTGCCCGCCGTGCTGGGCCAGGAGGCGGCGGGCGTGGTCGAGCGGATCGGCCCGGACGTCACGGGGTTCACCCCCGGGGACGAGGTGTTCGGGATCGCGGCGGCGGGCGCCTTCGCGGAGCAGACCCTGCTGCTCGCGGCGATGAGCGCGGTCAAGCCCGCCGCGCTCGGGTTCGCCGAGGCGGCGACCCTCCCGGTGGCGGCCGCGACGGCCGACGACGGGCTCCGGGACGTCGGCGTGGGAGCCGGGCAGACGCTGCTGATCCTCGGCGTCGCGGGCGGTGTGGGCAGCGTGGCCGCGCAGCTCGCCCGCAGCCGGGGCATCCGGGTCGTCGGCACGGCGAGCGACGCCAACCGCGGCTACGTGGAGTCGCTGGGCGCGGTGCAGGTGCGGTACGGCGAGGGCGTGGCGGAGCGGATCGCGGCGGCCGCCCCGGACGGTGTGGACGGCATCCTCGACCTGGTCGGCGGGGCCGACCTGCGGGCCGCGGCCGAGACGCTGGCCGACCGCTCGAAGCTGGTCTCCACCGTCGACCCGGGCACCGTCGCGGAGCTCGGGGGGCGTTTCGTCACCCGCGCCACCACCCCGGCGAGCCTCGCCGCCCTCGCCGCGCTGGCGGCGACCGGCGAGCTCGACGTGCACCTCACCGGCCGGCAGCCGATGGCCCACGCGGCCGAGGCACTGGCGCTGGTGGAGTCCGGGCACGCGCGCGGCAAACTGATCCTCGACATCGGCTGGGAGCAGGCGGGATGAAGCAGCGGACGGTGACGGTCGGCGGGCCCTGCTGGGTGGAGCACGGCAGCTCCGACCCGGAGGGCGCCCAGCGGTTCTACGGCGAGCTGTTCGGCTGGCGGGCCGCCGACCTCGACGCACCGCCGGAGGCCGGCGACTACACCTTCATGAAGCTGGACGGCAGGATCGCCGCCGCCGTCGCCCCGCTCTACGGGGAGGGGCAGCCGACGGCCTGGACGGTCTCCTTCGCGGTCGACGACGCGGACGCGTCCGCCGCCCGGATCACCGGGGCCGGCGGGAGCGTCGTCATCGGACCGACGGAGGCGCTCGGTCTCGGCCGGTTCGTGATCGCCGCCGACCCGTCCGGCGCGGTGTTCGGGCTCTGGCAGGGCCACGCGCTGGCGGGCCTGGAGGTGCTCAACGACCCGGGCGCGCTCGGCTGGGTGGAACTGCTCACCCGGGACCCGGACGGCGCCCGGTCGTTCTACCCGGCGGTGTTCGGCTGGACGGTCCGCCCGTCCGAGGTCTACCCCCAGTGGGGCCTGGCCGGCGCCGACTTCGGCGGCATGCTGACGATGGACGACCGGTTCCCGCCGCAGGTGCCGCCGCACTGGCTGCCCTACTTCGCGGTCGCGGACGTGGACGTCACCGCCTTCCGGGCCGGGAACCTGGGCGCCGACGTCCTGCTGCCGCCCACCTCGATGCCGGACGGGCCCCGGGTCGCCGTGTTGCGCGACCCGCAGGGCGCGGCCTTCGCGGTGCACCTGGCGGGCGCGGAGGGCTGAACCCGCCCCCCGGTCGGCCTTCCGCGCCGGCCGGGCGTGAACGAGGCCCCGCGCCGCTACCGCTACCGCCCCGCGCCGCCCCCGCTACCGCCCCGCGCCGCCCCCGCTACCGCTACCGCCCCGCTACCGCCCAGCGTCAGCGCCGCCCCCGCTACTGCCCCGCCCGGCGCACCCGGCCGCGCCCGGCGGCCAGCACCGCCCCGGCCGTCACCAGCAGGGCGGCGGCCGGCACCACGTCACCGATCCGGTCGTACCAGGTCAGCGTCGACGGCGCGGTGAGCGGCAGCCGCACCGTCAGCGCGCCGGTGCGGTCCGTCCCGAACCGGGCCAGCTCGCGGCCCTGCGCGTCGAAGGCGGCCGAGACCCCGGTGAGCGAGGCCTGGACGGCCGGCCGGCCGGTCTCGGCGGCGCGGATGGCGGCCAGCGAGACGTGCTGCTCGGGTGCCCAGGTGTCCTGGAAGGTCGAGGTCGAGGACTGGTAGACCAGCACCCGGGCGCCGTCCCGGGCGGCCGTCCGGGACATGTCGGGGAAGGCCGACTCGAAGCAGATCAGCGCCCCGACCGGCAGCGGCGCCCCCGTGCGGTCGGTGGCGGGGAGGACGTGGAACGCGTTCCCCGGGGCCCGGTTCTCGCCCGCCGCCCGGCTGACGCCGGCGATCCAGCCCAGCAGCGGGCGCAGCGGGATGTACTCGCCGAACGGCACCAGCCGGATCTTGCGGTAGCGGTCGACCGTCCCGGCGGGGGAGACCAGCACCGCGTCCTTGGAGATCCGCCCGTCGGCCTTGCGGGCGTCCTCCCCGGCCAGGATCTCCGCGCCGGTGACGGCGGAGAGCCGGCTCAGCCGGGCCGCGGCGGCCGGGTCGCGCTCCAGGTCGGCGGTGGTGCTGCTCTCGCCCCAGACGATCAGGTCGACCGGCCGCCCGCCCAGGGCGGCGGTGGCGGCGGCACTCGCCTCGAACCGGGCCTGCGGGTCCTCGACGATGCCGGGCTGGACCAGGGCCACGGTGACCGCCCCGGCGCCGGCGGGCGCGGCGCGCAGCGCGAACAGCAGCGGGCCGGCCGCCAGCACCAGCACAGTGGCCAGCGCCGCCAGGGCGCGCGGCCGCCACCCGGTGGCGGTCAGCACGATCAGCACACCGGTGTTCACGGCCACCACGGCCGCGCTGACCAGCCAGATCCCGCCGGCCGAGGCCAGCGCCAGGACGGCCGGGTGCCGCCACTGGGTGGCGCCGAGCAGCGCCCACGGGCCGCCGAGGGCGTGCCACGAGCGGGCGTACTCGGTGGTCAGCCAGACCGCGGGGACGACGGCCAGGGCGAGCAGCGCGCGCCGGGCGGTCAGCGGCGGGTGCAGCAGCCGGTGGACGGCGAGGCCGACCCCGGCCTGGAGCACGCCGAAGACCACCGCGAGCAGCGGCAGCGCCGGGCCGATGGAGGGGATCAGCCAGTACATCCCGGTGAGGATGAACCCCGCGCCGAACCACCAGCCCCGGACGGCGGCCTCCCGGGCGCTCGGCGCCCGCTGCATCAGCAGCAGGCCGGGCACCAGGGCGACCCAGGCGAGCGCGGCCAGCCCGGGGGCCGGGAAGGCGAACACCGGCAGCGCCCCGGCGGCCAGGGCGGCCCCCCGCTCGCGGTAGCGGTGGGCCCGGACGGCACGGTCCGGAGGGGTGGGCGCCCGGAGGGCGGGCCGGGGCAGCGTGAGGCGGCGGGACATGCCCCGTATTGTCCGCTTCAGCGGCGATCACTGCCAGGGTCCTGTCACCCGAATGGGTGACAGGACCCTGGCAGGACAGGCCCCGGGAAGAACCGGCCCGGGACTTCCGAGCGCCCGTCAGGCCTCGCCGGCCCTCGTCGTCTCCCGTCAGCCCTCGTCGCCCTCCAGGTCGCCCTCGGTCTCCAGGAAGGCGGCCTGGAGCTGCTCGATCAGCTCCGGGTCGGGCTGCTCCCAGAGACCGCGCTCGGCCGCCTCCAGCAGGCGCTCGCTGATGCCGTGCAGCGCCCAGGGGTTGGCATCGGCCAGGAACTCGCGGTTCACCGGGTCGAGGACGTACTCCTGGGTCAGCTTCTCGTACATCCAGTCGGCGACCACGCCGGTGGTGGCGTCGTAGCCGAAGAGGTAGTCGACGGTGGCCGCCATCTCGAAGGCGCCCTTGTAGCCGTGGCGGCGCATCGCCTCCATCCACCGCGGGTTGACGACCCGGGCGCGGAACACCCGGGCCGCCTCCTCGGTCAGGGTGCGGGTGCGGACGGTCTCCGGGCGGGTCGAGTCGCCGATGTAGGCGGTCGGGGCCTTGCCGGTGAGCGCCCGCACGGTGGCCACCATGCCGCCGTGGTACTGGAAGTAGTCGTCCGAGTCGGCGATGTCGTGCTCGCGGGTGTCGGTGTTCTTCGCGGCGACGGTGATCCGCTTGTACGCCGTCTCCATCTCCTCGCGGGCCGGCCGCCCGTCCAGGCCGCGACCGTACGCGTAGCCGCCCCAGACCGTGTACACCTCGGCGAGGTCGGCGTCGGTGCGCCAGTCGCGGCTGTCGATCAGCTGGAGCAGACCGGCGCCGTAGGTGCCCGGGCGGGAGCCGAAGACGCGGACGGTGGCCTTGCGCTCGTCGCCGTGCACGGCGAGGTCGGCCTGGACGTGGGCGCGGACGTAGTTGTCCGCGGCGTCCTCCTCCTGGGCGGCGGCCAGGCGCACCGCGTCGTCCAGCAGGGCGACCACGTGCGGGAAGGCGTCCCGGAAGAAGCCGGAGATGCGCAGGGTGACGTCGATCCGCGGGCGGCCCAGCTCCTCCAGGGAGATCGCCTCCAGGCCGGTGACCCGGCGCGAGGCGTCGTCCCAGACCGGGCGCACGCCCAGCAGCGCGAAGGCCTCGGCGATGTCGTCGCCGGCGGTGCGCATCGCGCTGGTGCCCCAGAGCGAGAGCCCGACCGAGGGCGGGCAGGCGCCGTCGTTGTCGGCCCGGTAGCGCTCGACGAGGGAGGCCGCCAGCGCCTGGCCGGTCTCCCAGGCGAGCTTGCTGGGCACGGCCTTCGGGTCGACCGAGTAGAAGTTGCGGCCGGTCGGCAGCACGTTGACCAGGCCGCGCAGCGGCGAGCCCGAGGGCCCGGCCGGGACGAAGCCGCCACCGAGCGCGTGCAGCACGGCGTCGAGCTCGTCGGTGGTGGCCGCCAGGCGCGGCACCACCTGGGTGGCGGCGAAGGCGAGCACGTCGGCGACGGCGGCCGGCAGCCCGGCGGCGACCTTCTCGACGGCCTCCGGCGCCCAGTCCTCGGCCTCCATCGCCTCGACCAGCGCGCGCGCCTGGGCCTCGGCCGCGTCGGTGGCGCCCAGCGTCAGCGCGGCCTCGTCCAGGCCGAGCGCCTCGCGCAGGCCGGGCAGGGCGCTGACGCCGCCCCAGATCTGCCGGGCGCGCAGGATGGCGAGCACGATGTTGACCCGGTCGGTGCCGGCCGGCGCCTGGCCGAGGACGTGCAGGCCGTCCCGGATCTGGGCGTCCTTGATCTCGCAGAGCCAGCCGTCGACGTGCAGCAGGAAGTCGTCGAAGCCGTCGTCCTCGGGGCGCTCGTCCAGGCCGAGGTCGTGGTCGAGCTTGGCGGCCTGGATCAGCGTCCAGATCTGGGCCCGGATCGCGGGCAGCTTGGCCGGGTCCATCGCGGCGATGTTGGAGTGCTCGTCGAGCAGCTGCTCCAGCCGCGCGATGTCGCCGTAGGAGTCGGCGCGGGCCATCGGCGGGACGAGGTGGTCGACCAGGGTGGCGTGGGCGCGGCGCTTGGCCTGGGTGCCCTCGCCCGGGTCGTTGACCAGGAACGGGTAGATCAGCGGGAGGTCGCCGAGGACGGCGTCCGGTCCGCACTCGGCGGAGAGCGCGGCGGTCTTGCCGGGCAGCCACTCCAGGTTGCCGTGCTTGCCGAGGTGGATCACGGCGTCGGCGCCGAACCCGCCGTCCTGCCGCGCGGCCGCGATCCAGCGGTACGCGGCCAGGTAGTGGTGCGAGGGCGGGAGGTCGGGGTCGTGGTAGATCGCGACCGGGTTCTCGCCGAAGCCGCGCGGCGGCTGGATCAGCACCAGCAGGTTGCCGGAGCGGACCGCGGCCAGCACGATGTCGCCGTCCGGGTTCTGCGAGCGGTCGACGTAGAGCTCGCCGGGGGCCGGGCCCCAGTGCTCCTCGACGCGGGTGCGCAGGGCCTCGGGGAGGGTCGCGTACCAGCGGCGGTAGTCGGCGGCCGGGATGCGGACCGGGTTGCGGGCCAGCTGGTCCTCGGTGAGCCAGTCCTGGTCATAGCCGCCGGCCGCGATCAGCGCGTGGATCAGCGCGTCGCCCTCGTGCATGTTCTCGGGGACGGTGTCCAGCCCCGGCAGGTCCGAGCCGAGGTCCATGCCCTCCGCGCGCAGCCGCGCCAGCAGGCGCATCGCGCTGGCCGGGGTGTCCAGGCCGACGGCGTTGCCGACCCGGGCGTGCTTGGTCGGGTACGCGGACAGCACCAGCGCCAGCCGCCGCTCGGCGGCCGGGATGTGCCGCAGCCGGGCGTGCCGGACGGCGGTGCCGGCGACCCGGGCGGCGCGCTCGGGGTCGGCCGCGTAGACGGTGAGGCCGTCCTCGTCCAGTTCCTTGAAGGAGAACGGGACGCTGATCAGCCGGCCGTCGAACTCCGGGACGGCGATCTGGGTGGCGGTGTCCAGCGGGGAGAGGCCGTCGTCGCTGGCCTCCCACTGCGCGCGCGACCAGGTGAGGCAGAGCGCCTGGAGGATCGGGCGGTCCAGCGCGGCCAGCGCGCCGGCGTCCCAGGCCTCCTCGTCGCCGCCGGCCTGCGCGTCGGCCGGGCGGGTGCCGCCGGCCGCCAGCACGGTGGTGACCAGCGCGTCGGCCTCGCCCAGCGCGGCCAGCAGCTCCGGCTCGGCGCCGCGCAGCGAGGCGCAGTAGTACGCCCTGGCGCGCGCGCCCTGGTCCTCGATCGCCCGGCAGAGGGTGTCGACGAAGGCGGTGTTCCCGCTCATGTGGTGGGCGCGGTAGTAGAGCACCGCGACGATCGGGCCCTCGGTCGTCCGGGCCTCGCGCTCCAGCGGTCCCCAGGCGGGGGCGGAGGCGGGCGGGGCGAAGCCGTGGCCGGTGAGCAGCACCGTGTCGGAGAGGAAGGCGCCCAGCTCGGCCAGGTTGGCGGCGCCGCCGTGGGCGAGGTAGGCGTGCGCCTCGGCCGCGATGCCGGCCGGGACGGTCGACAGCTCCATCAGCTGGGCGTCCGGCGCCTGCTCGCCGGTGAGCACGATCACCGGGCGGGGGCCGGCCAGCAGCGCGTCCAGGCCCTCCTGCCAGGCGCGGCGGCCGCCGAGCAGGCGCACCACGACCAGTTCGACGCCCTCCAGCAGGGCGGGCAGCTCCTCGGGCGAGAGCCGGGCCGGGTTGCCGAGGCGGTACGGGACGGGGCCCTCGGCGGCCCGGGCACTGAGCAGGTCGGTGTCTGACGTCGACAGCAGCAGGATCATGCGAAGGCCCTCCCGGCCTCGATGGCGGGCAAGGGCAAGGTCACGGGCGACGACGGGGTCGCCCGTGGAGGCACGTGCGACGGCGGGGTCGCGGGCATGCGGCGGCGCATGGCGTCAAGCCTTCCTCGGGGTCCGCGCCCCGGGCCGGTGGAGGACGGCAGGAGTTCCTGGCTCCCACGGTTGAACCGTGGTCACAGTGGCGGGACCGCACCGGGTTTGCACCGGCTTCCTCCCCTGCGCCGTCGCTGGCGTGCGGGCGGCCCCGCGGGGCCGCCCGGCAGCATCGTACGGGGTGCGGCTGACCAGGGGGAGAGCGGCCGGGAGTGTGACCCGAGGGACAGCGGCAAGCGATCGGATCATCTGTATGCTCGCGGCCATGCCACCCACACCCGACGCGACCGCGCCGGACCCCGCCGTGTCCGGCCGGGGCCGCGAGGACGCCTGCCCGGGGGCGCTTCGCCTGCACACCGCGGCCGACGGCGCCCTGGCCCGGGTCCGGCTGCCCGGCGGGCTGCTGACGGAGGGTCAGGCGCTGGCCCTGGCCGGGGCCGCCGAGTCGCTGGGCGACGGCCACCTGGAGATCACCTCGCGCGGCAACGTCCAGCTGCGGGGCCTGGCTTCGGAGTGCGGCGCCGAACTCGGCGGGCGGCTGCGGGCGGTCGGGCTGCTGCCCTCCGACACCCATGAGCGGGTCCGCAACATCGTCGCCTCGCCGGGCCCGGCCGGCGGCTTCGCCGACGTCCGGGCCTGGGCGCGCGAACTGGACGCGAAGCTGTGCGCGAGCCCCTGGGCGGCCGCGCTCTCCGGCAAGTTCCTGTTCGCCCTGGACGACGGACGCGGCGACGTGGCCGCCCTGAACGCCGATGTGACGTTGATCGCAGGCCCGGACGGCAGCGCGCTGCTGCGCCTCGCCCGGGCGGACACCGCCCGGCCCGTCCCCGCCGAGCGGGCCGTCGACACGGCGCTGGCGGTCGCCCGGGACTTCGTGGCCGTGCTGCGCGCCACCGGCCGCGAGGCCTGGCACCTGCGGGACGTACCCGACCTGGTGCCGCCGGGTTCGGTGAAGCTGCCGGCGTTCGCCGGTACGCCGCCGCCGCTCGGCGCGGTGCCCGGCGGCCTCTCGGTCGCCCTGCGGTTCGGCTCCGCCTCCGGCACGCAGTGGCGGGCGCTGGTCGACGCCGCCGAGGGGGAGCTGCGGCTCACCCCGTGGCGCGGTGCGGTGCTGCCCGGCGCCGCCCCCGGGCGGCTCGCCGGCCTGGCGGCGGCCGGCTTCCGGACCGCGCCCGGAGCCGCCTGGGAGCGGGCCACCGCCTGTACCGGGCTGCCCGGTTGCGGGTCGTCCAGGGCCGACGTCCGGGCCGACGCCGCGCGCGCCCTGGAGGCGGCCGGGACGGGGGGCCTGCCCGTGCACTGGTCGGGCTGTGAACGGCGCTGCGGCCACCCGGCCGGGCGGTGGGTGGACGTGCTCGCCACCGGGCAGGGCTACCGGGTGACGGTGAACGGTCCGGCAGCCGCCGGGGCGGCCGTGGACGTGACGAACGAGGAGACGGCCGAGGCGGTCGCCGAGGCCAGGAGGACCACGAAGTGATCGAGTACGAGAAGGACGGCGCGTCCATCTACCGCCAGTCCTTTGCCACCATCCGGGCCGAGGCCGACCTCGCCGCCCTGCCCGCCGACGTGGCCCAGGTCGCGGTGCGGATGATCCATGCCTGCGGCATGACCGACCTGGTCGAGGACCTGGTGTACTCGCCGGGCGCGGTCGCCTCCGCCCGCGCCGCGCTGCGCGCCGGGGCGCCGATCCTCTGCGACGTGAACATGGTCGCCAGCGGTGTCACCCGCAAGCGGCTGCCCGCCGACAACGAGGTCGTCTGCACCCTCACCGACCCGTCGGTGCCCGAGCTGGCCCGGCGGATGGGCAACACCCGCAGCGCCGCCGCGATGGAGCTGTGGCTGCCCCGGCTGGAGGGCGCGGTGGTCGCCGTCGGCAACGCGCCGACCTCGCTGTTCCGGCTGCTGGAGCTGATCGAGGCGGGCGCGCCGCGCCCGGCCGCGGTGATCGGCGTCCCGGTGGGCTTCATCGGCGCCGCCGAGTCCAAGGAGGCCCTGGCGGCGCACCCGTCCGGCCTGGAGCACCTGGTGGTGCGCGGCCGGCGGGGCGGCAGTGCCATGGCCGCGGCGGCCATCAACGCGATTGCGAGTGAGGAAGAGTGACGGACGCTCAGCAGACCGGCCGGCTGTACGGGGTCGGGCTCGGTCCGGGGGACCCTTCGCTGGTCACGGTCCGCGCCGCCGAACTCATCGGCAAGGCCGACGTGGTGGCGTACCACAGCGCCCGGCACGGCCGGTCCATCGCCCGGTCCATCGCCGAGCGCTACCTGACGGGCGGTCAGATCGAGGAGAAGCTGGTCTACCCGCTCACCGTCGAGACCACCGACCACCCGGGCGGCTACCGGGGTGCGCTGGACGACTTCTACCAGGAGGCCGCCGACCGGCTGGCCGCCCACCTCGACGCCGGCCGCAGCGTGGTGGTGCTCGCCGAGGGGGACCCGCTCTTCTACGGCTCCTACCAGCACATGCACAAGCGCCTCGCGCACCGCTACCCCACCGAGGTGGTCCCCGGCGTGACCTCGGTCAGCGCCGCCGCCGCCCGGCTCGGGGTGCCGCTCACCGAGGCGGAGGAGACGCTCACCGTCATCCCGGGCACGCTGCCCGAGGAGGAGCTGACCGCGCGGATCGCCTCCGCCGACTCCGCCGTCATCATGAAGCTGGGCCGTACCTTCCCCGCCGTCCGCCGCGCCCTGGAGCGGGCCGGCCGGCTGGCCGACGCCCAGTACGTCGAGCGGGCCTTCATGGCGGGCGAGCGCACCGGCCCGCTGGCCGACGTCGACCCCGAGAGCGTCCCCTACTTCTCGGTCGCCGTGCTGCCCAGCAAGGTCGCGCCGCTGGAGCGGCCGGCCCCGCCGGCCGCGGGCCCCGGCAGCGTGACGGTCATCGGCACCGGCCCGGCCGGCCCGCTCTGGCTCACCCCCGAGGCGCGCGGCGCCCTCGCCGCCGCCACCGACCTGGTCGGCTACACCACCTACCTGGACCGGGTGCCCGAGCGCCCCGGCCAGCAGCGCCACGGCTCCGACAACAAGGTGGAGTCCGAGCGGGCCGAGTTCGCGCTGGACCTCGCCCGGCGCGGGCACCACGTCGCGGTGGTCTCCTCCGGCGACCCGGGCGTCTTCGCGATGGCCACCGCCGTCCTGGAGGTCGCCTGCGAGGAGGCCTACGGCGACGTCCCGGTCCGGATCGTGCCGGGGATGACGGCCGCCCACGCCGCCGCCTCCCGGGCCGGCGCCCCGCTGGGCCACGACTACGCGGTGGTCTCGCTCTCCGACCGCCTCAAGCCCTGGGAGGTGGTCGCCAAGCGGCTTCGCGCGGCGGCCGAGGCCGACCTGGTGCTGGCCCTGTACAACCCCGGTTCGCAGTCCCGCACCACCCAGGTCGGCCTGACCCGGGACCTGCTGCTGGAGTACCGCGACCCCGGGACGCCGGTGGTGATGGCCCGCGACGTCGGCGGCCCGACCGAGCGCGTGCGCACCGTCCGCCTCGGCGACCTCGACCCCGCCGAGGTCGACATGCGCACCATCCTGCTGATCGGCTCCTCCCAGACCCGGGCCGTCCGACGCGGCAACGGCACCCAGGTGGTCTGGACGCCCCGCCGCTACCCGGAGGTGTGAGCCCCGCCCTCCTCCCCGCCCGCGGCGGGGAGGAGGGCGGCCGGGGACGACGGAGGCCGGCGGGCCGGTTCGAAGGTCCGCGCGAGGTGAGGAGCGGGCGGCGTGGCGGAGGTCGGTGGACGGGCCGGGCAGCTGAGGAGCAGCGGGCTGCGGCCCGGGTGGACGACGGGCGCCTGTGCGACGGCGGCGACCAAGGCGGCCTACCAGGCGCTGCTGACCGGGGCCTTCCCGGATCCGGTGGTGATCACCCTGCCGAAGGGCCAGCGGCCCGGCTTCGCGCTGGCGGCGGAGGAGCGGGCGGCCGATCGGGCGATGGCCGCGGTGGTGAAGGACGCCGGGGACGATCCGGACGTGACGCACGGTGCGCTGATCCGCTCGACGGTGTGGGCGGGGGAGCCGGGCAGCGGGGTGGTGTTCCGGGCCGGTCCCGGCGTCGGGACGGTCACCAAGGCCGGACTGCCGCTGGCCGTCGGCGAGCCGGCCGTCAACCCGGTGCCCCGGCAGATGATCCGGGACGCGGTCGCCGAGGTGGCGGCCGAGTTCGGCGGCGACGGGGACGTCGTGGTGGAGGTCTCGGTGGACCACGGCGAGGAGATCGCCCGCTCCACCTGGAACCCGCGCCTGGGCATCCTCGGCGGGCTCTCGATCCTCGGCACGACCGGGATCGTCGTCCCCTACTCCTGCTCCGCCTGGATCGACTCCATCCGGCGCGGGGTGGACGTGGCCCGGGCGGCCGGGCGCACCCATGTCGCGGGCTGCACCGGTTCGACCTCGGAGAAGGTGGCCGCCACCGTGCACGGCCTGCCCGAGGACGCGCTGCTCGACATGGGCGACTTCGCCGGGGCGGTGCTCAAGTACCTGAAGCGCCACCCGGTGCCGCGGCTGACGGTCGCGGGCGGCTTCGCCAAGCTCTCCAAGCTGGCCGCCGGTCACCTGGACCTGCACTCGGCCCGCTCCCAGGTCGACCAGGGCTACCTGGCGGGCCTGG
Organism: Kitasatospora sp. NPDC001603; assembly: GCF_040298365.1. NCBI lineage: Bacteria > Bacillati > Actinomycetota > Actinomycetes > Kitasatosporales > Streptomycetaceae > Kitasatospora > Kitasatospora sp. NPDC001603. The sequence goes on along the minus strand of NZ_JBEPAA010000035.1, from coordinate 75,199 downwards.
CCCGAACCGGCGGCGCCGGGCCGGAGCTGGTCGCGGCGGTCGCGGCCGCCAACACGGCCCTGGAGGCGATCCAGCTCTGCCGCGCGGCCGGCGTTCCGCTCGGTGATCTCGTCGCCGAGGCGGCCCGGGCCACCGCGCTCGGAGTGCTGGTCGGCTCGCCGGTCGCGGTGGACGTCATCTGCATCGACCGGGCCGGCACGATCGTGGGCCGGGCGGAGCCGCTCGGCCCGTGAGGTCGCGGGGCGCCGGATCCGTAACAGGAGTGTGGCGGTGGTGTGCCGATGCCTCGTCAATCCGGAGCAGAAATGGACAAAGGTGACGCATTGCCCGCCCCTGACTCTGTTGCTATCTCAAGCATGAGATATGGTCTGGCGAGTGACAGGCGACTACCTCACCCGTATCGGCACCCTCATCCGCACCGCGCGTCAGCACCGTGGTTGGTCCCAGGCCCAGCTCGGCGAGGCCCTCGGCACCAGCCAGAGCGCGGTCAACCGCATCGAACAGGGCAAGCAGAACGTCAGTCTTGAGATGATCGCCCGCATCGGCGAAGCCCTCGACAGCGAGATCGTCTCCCTCGGCTACGCCGGCCCCATGCACCTGCGGGTCGCCGGCGGCACCCAGCTCTCCGGCGCGATCGACGTCCGCAGCAGCAAGAACGCCTGCGTCGCGATCCTCTGCGCCTCGCTGCTGACCACCGGCCGCACCACGATCCGCCAGGTCGCCCGGATCGAGGAGGTGTACCGGATCCTCGAAGTGCTCACCAGCATCGGCGTCAAGAGCCGCTGGACCAACGAGGGCCGCGACCTCGAACTCACCCCGCCCGCCGAGCTCGACCTCGCGGCGATGGACGTCGAGGCCGCCCGCCGCACCCGCAGCGTACTGATGTTCCTCGGCCCGCTGATGCACCGCGCCGACCGCTTCGCCATCCCGTACGCGGGCGGCTGCGACCTCGGCACCCGCACCGTCCAGCCGCACCTGACCGCGCTGCGCCGCTTCGGCCTGGAGGTCGCCACCACCTCCGGCGCCTACCACGCCTCCGTCCAGCCCGGCGCGCCGATGGACCGGCCGATCGTGCTGACCGAGCGCGGCGACACCGTCACCGAGAACGCCCTGCTCGCCGCCGCCCGGCACGACGGCGTCAGCGTCATCCGCAACGCCTCACCCAACTACATGGTCCAGGACCTCTGCTTCTTCCTGGAGCGGCTGGGCGTGAAGATCGAGGGCATCGGCACCACCACCCTCACCGTGCACGGCGTCCCCGAGATCACCCGCGACGTCGACTACACCCCGGCCGAGGACCCGGTGGAGGCGATGAGCCTGCTCGCCGCCGCGGTGGTCACCTCCTCCGAGCTGACGATCCGCCGGGTGCCGATCGAGTTCCTGGAGATCGAGCTCGCGGTGCTGGAGGGGATGGGTCTCGACTACGACCGCACCCCCGAGTACCGGGCCCACAACGGCTACACCCGGCTGGTCGACCTCACCGTGCGCCCCTCCAAGCTGACCGCGCCGGTCGACACCATCCACCCGATGCCGTTCCCCGGCATCAACATCGACAACGTGCCGTTCTTCGCCGCGATCGCCGCGGCCGCCAACGGCACCACGATGATCCACGACTGGGTGTACGACAACCGCGCCATCTACCTGACCGAACTCACCCGGCTCGGCGCGGACATCAAGCTGCTCGACCCGCACCGGGTGCTCGTCCAGGGCCCGACCCGCTGGCGCGCCGCCGAGATGGTCTGCCCGCCGGCGCTGCGCCCGGCCGTGGTCATCCTGCTCGCGATGCTCGCCGCGAAGGGCACCTCGGTGCTGCGCAACGTGTACGTCATCAACCGCGGCTACGAGGACCTCGCCGAGCGCCTCAACTCGATCGGCGCCCAGATCGAGACCTTCCGCGACATCTGACGGACCGCCCGCCGGCCGGCCTCACCCGTCGAGGCCGGCCAGCAGGCCGGCGACCTCCAGCCCGGCGGTGTCGTGGTCCTTCCGGTGGGTCCGCATCGGTTCTCCGTCGCTGCTCGTGGCCCGGCTACTCGCCGGTCGCGCCGTCCAGGTGCTCGCGCAGCAGGTCGGCGTGGCCGTTGTGGCGGGCGTACTCCTCGATCATGTGGGTGAGGATCCAGCGGAGCGAGAAGGCCTCCTCGCCGTGGTGTCCGAGGGAGTCCAACGACTCGGCGGCGGCGACCAGTTCCCGGGCGTGGTCGCACTCGCCGCGCCAGACGGCGAAGGCCTCCGCCGGGTCGGCCGTGTCGACGTCGAACTCGGCGAAGCTGCCGTCGGGGTGCTTCCAGAAGCCGGGCCTGGCCTCGTCGGCGAAGGTGTTGCGGAACCAGCCGCGCTCCACCTCGGCGAGGTGGCGGACCAGGCCGAGCAGCGAGAGCGCGGACGGCCGCAGGACGCGCGCGCGGAGCTGCTCGGTGCTCAGCCCGGCGCACTTCATCGCCAGCGTGTCCCGCTGGAAGTCCAGGAAGCTGACCAGGGTGGCGCGTTCGTCGGCGGTCTGTTCGGTCCGGGTGCGCTCTTCGGCTCTCATCGGCCCATCCTGGCAGGGCCGCCGCCGGCCGTCGCCCGGTTTACCGGGGAGCGAGACCGCGCGCCGCGAGCCAGTCCAGGGCGGCCGGCACCGATGCGGCGACCGGCACCCCGGCCGGCGGCGCCGGCCGCTCCACGACCACCACCGGCAGGCCGAGTTCGCGCGCCGCGGTGAGCTTGGGGGCGGTGGCGGCGCCGCCGCTGTCCTTGGTGACCACGACGTCGATCCGGTGCTCGCGCAGCAGCGCCCGCTCGCCGTCCAGGGTGAACGGGCCGCGGTCGAGCAGCACGTCGAGGGCGGCGGGCACCGGCGGCTCGGGCGGATCGACCGAGCGGGCCAGGAAGCGCAGGCCGTCGAGGTGGGCGAAGGCGCCGATGCCCTGGCGGCCGGTGGTGAGGAAGACCCGCCGGCCCAGCCCGGGCAGCACGGCGGCGGCGGCGTCCAGCGACTCCACCGGATGCCAGCGGTCGCCGTCCACCGGCGACCAGCCGGGCCGGCGCAGCGCCAGCAGCGGGACGCCGGTGGCCGCGGCGGCCAGCGCGGCGTTGCGCGACATGACGGCCGCGAACGGGTGGGTGGCGTCGACCACCGCGTCCACCCGCTCCGCGCGCAGCCAGGCGGCGAGCCCGTCCGGTCCGCCGAAGCCGCCGATCCGGACCTCGCCCGCGGGCAGCCGCGGTGCGGCGACCCGCCCGGCGAGCGAGCTGGTGACCCTCGGCCCGGGGCCCTCCGGCCGGGTGAGCCCCGGCCCGGGGCCTTCCGGCGCCGGGTCGGAGGCCAGGGCGGCGGCGAGGGCCCGCGCCTCGGTCGTGCCGCCGAGGACGAGCAGGTGGGCCCTCACGCGCCGCAGGGCTCGTGCGGGCGCTCGCGGTCCGCCGAGTAGAGGTGGCTGTCCCGGAACTGCTCGGCGGTCAGCGTGCGGCCGATCAGGATGACGGCGGTGCGCACCACGCCCGCCGCCTTCACCTGCTCGGCGATGCCGGCGACGGTGCCGCGCAGCACCAGCTCGTCCGGGCGGCTCGCCATCGCCACGACGGCGACCGGGCAGTCGGCGCCGTAGTGCGGCAGCACCTGCTCGACCACGTCGTCGATGTACCCGGCGGCGAGGTGCAGCACCAGCAGCGCGCCGCTGCGGCCGAGCGTGGCGAGGTCCTCGCCCTCGGGCATCGGGGTGGCCCGCTTGGCGATCCGGGTGAGGATGACGGTCTGGCCGACGGTCGGCACCGTCAGTTCGCGCTTGAGCGCGGCCGCCGCGGCGGCGAAGGCGGGCACGCCGGGCACGATCTCGTAGGGCACGCCGGCCGCGTCGAGCCGGCGCATCTGCTCGGCGACGGCGCTGAACACGGACGGGTCGCCGGAGTGCAGCCGGGCCACGTCCTGCCCGGCGTCGTGGGCGGCGACCAGCTCGGCGACGATCCGGTCCAGGTCGAGCTGGGCCGTGTCGACCAGCCGTGCACCGGCCGGGCACTCGTCCAGCAGCTCGCGCGGCACCAGGCTGCCGGCGTACAGGCAGACCTCGGCGCGGGCCAGGATGCGCGCACCGCGCAGGGTGATCAGGTCGGCGGCGCCCGGGCCGGCCCCGATGAAGTAGACGGTCACGAGCTCGCTCCTGGATCGGTCGAAGGTTTGACGGCGGACCACTGGGTGACCGGCATCGCCTGCCGCCAGCCGGTGAAGCCGCCCACGGGCACGGCGTGCGCCACGGCGAGGCGCAGCAGCTCGCCGCCGTGCCGCCGGTACCAGCTGGTCAGCAGGGCCTCGGACTCCAGCGTCACGGTGTTGGCGACCAGCCGGCCGCCCGGTGGCAGCGCCGCCCAGCAGGCGTCCAGCAGGCCGGGCGCGGTGAGGCCGCCGCCGATGAACACGGCGTCGGGGGCGGGCAGCCCGGCGAGCGCGTCCGGCGCCGCGCCGGTGACCACCCGCAGCCGGGGCACGCCCAGCGCGGCGGCGTTGCGGCCGATCCGCTCGGCCCGGACGGCGCTCCGCTCGACGGTCACCGCCCGGTTGTCCCGGTGGGCGCGCAGCCACTCGATCGCGATCGAGCCGGAGCCGCCGCCGACGTCCCAGAGCAGTTCGCCGGGGGCGGGCGCGAGGGTGGCCAGGGTGGCGGCGCGCACGTGCCGCTTGGTCAGCTGGCCGTCGCTCTCGTAGGCGTTGTCGGGCAGGCCGGGCACCAGCGAGGTCCGGGGGCCGTCCGCCAGCTCGACGGCGATGACGTTCAGCGGGTCGCCCGCGGGGTGCGGCCAGCCGTCGGCCGGGCCGTCCAGCCGCCGCTCGCCGGGGGAGCCGAGCTGTTCCAGCACGTGCAGCCGGGCGGTGCCGAAGCCGCGTGCGGTGAGCAGCGCGGCGACGGCGGCGGGCGTCCGGGCGTCGGCGCCGAGGACGAGCAGCCGGCGGCCGGCGTGCAGGGCGAGCGTCAGGGTGTCCAGGGGGCGGCCGACCAGGCTGACCACCTCGGTGCCCTCCAGCGGCCAGCCGAGCCGGGCGCAGGCGTAGGAGACGGAGGAGGGGTGCGGCAGGACGCGCAGCCGTTCGGCGCCGACGGTCTCGGCGAGGGTGCGGCCGATGCCGAAGAACATCGGGTCGCCGCTGGCGAGCACGGCCACCCGGCGGCCAGCGTGCTCGGCGAGCAGCCCGGGGACGGCCGGGCGCAGCGGGGACGGCCACGGCACCCGTTCGGCGGCCACCTCGGCGGCGGGGAGCAGGGCCAGCTGGCGCGGGCCGCCGATCACCACCTCGGCCGTCCGCAGCGCCGCCCGGGAGGTGGTGGCGAGGCCGGGCCAGCCGTCGGCGCCGATCCCGACGACGGTGATCGGCGGTGGCAGCTCGGGCACCGGGGGCTCCTCGTTCGGTCAGTGTCGTGCGGGTCTGCGGGTCTGCGGTCCGTGTGCCACAGCCGGTCGGTCGGCCTGCCGGTCGGCGCCGCTCGGCCGACGAAGGCGTGGCCGGGGCAGCCTACCTGGCGGTACACGGCCACCACCCGGTCAGGGTGCACGCCCCGGTGGCCGCGGTCAGCGTCGTCCGGGGGCAGTTCAGCGCCCCCCGCGTGCGATCCGGTCCGGTGCCCGGCCTGCCCCGTTCAGCGTTCGGTGCGGCGGGTCCAGTCCCCGGAGGGGATCAGCGCCGGGTGGGCCCGCAGACGGGCGGCGACGGCGGGGCCGGCCAGGTAGACCCAGGCGTCCTCGGTGGACCCGGCCGCCGTCCGGACGGCCAGCCGCTCGCGCACGTACTCGCCGGTGCCGTCGGCCCGGCAGTCCTCCAGCCGGTCGAGCGCGGCGAGCGCGGCGGCGTACCCGCCGGGGCGCACGGTGATCAGCTCGCCGAGGATCCGCCGGCCCGGTGTGCCGTCCGGCACCGCGTACGGGAACCCCGGGCCGTCGTGCAGCGCGGCAGCCTCCAGTACGGCCGGCCGGATGTCCGCGCAGCGCCCGGCGAGGTGCACGGCGTGGTTGCGGCCGCCGGTGCGGAGCGTGCCGTAGACGAAGAACGGCAGGGCGCCGGGCAGGGCGCCCGGCGGGCCGGCCGTCGGTGCGTCGGCTGTCGGCCCGTCGGTTGTCGGTGCGTCGGACAAGGGGCCTCCCGGTGCGTGCTCCCCCGGCCGGGGGAGCGCCCACCGTAGCGCCCGCGCCGCGCGCGCCCCCGGGGCGGCGGCGACCGTCTGGTGATACCCACTGGCGCGCGGGTGCGGTGATGCGCTGTCATGGCGGTTGACCGCCAGTACCGTCCTAGGGGGACACCCATGACAGCACCCGTCTCACGCACGCTCGCCAAGGCCCCGGCCGGCGGACCCGCCGACGCCGTCCCCGGTCCGGCCGGCCTGGGGAAGGCGGTCTGGCTGGCGCTCGCCGTGGTGTACGTGGTGTGGGGCTCGACGTATCTGGCGATCCGGATCGCCCTGGAGACGATGCCCTCCTTCCTCTCCGCCGGGGCGCGCTTCCTCGTCGCCGGGCTGGTGCTGGGCGGCTTCGTGCTGTTCCGCGAGGGGCGGGCCGGGCTCCGGCTGGACCGGCGGCAGTTCGGCTCCTCCGCGCTGGTCGGCCTGTTGCTGCTGACCGGCGGCAACGGGCTGGTGGTGCTCGGCGAGAACTCCATCCCGTCGGGGTTGACGGCGCTGCTGGTGGCGGCCGTCCCGCTCTGGATGGTGCTGCTCACGGCGGCCACCGGTGACCGGCCCAAGCCCGTGGAGCTGTCCGGGGTGCTGCTCGGGCTGGCCGGGCTCGCGGTGCTCTCCGCGCCCGCGATCGGCGGGGACATCGCACCGGCCGGCGTGATCGCGGTCATCTGCGCCACGCTGACCTGGGCGGCCGGCTCGTTCGCCGCCAAGCGGATCCCGATGCCGGGCAACGTCTTCGCGGGGAGCGCGTACCAGATGATCGTGGGCGGGCTGGGCAACGTGGTGATCGGACTGGCCCGCGGGGAGCAGCACGGGCTGGACGTCGGCGCCTTCTCCACCCGGTCCTGGCTGGCGCTCGGCTACCTGGTGGTGGTCGGTTCGCTGGTCGGTTTCACCGCCTACGCCTGGCTGCTGCAGTCCGCGCCGCTGACCCTGGTCGCCACGTACGCCTACGTGAACCCGGTGGTGGCCGTGCTGCTCGGCTCGCTGGTGCTGGCCGAACCGCTGACCGGCCCCACCCTGGTGGGTGGGGCGATCGTGGTGGTCGGCGTCTGTCTGGTGGTCAGCGTCAGCCGGCTGCCGGCGCGGGCACCCCGGACGCCTTCGCGTAGGTGAGGACGAGCACGCCGTTGGCCAGCACCCGGGTGTCGACCAGGGTGAAGGCGTTCGGTGAGAACCCGGCCCGGAAGAGCGGGATGCCGGAGCCGACCGCGACGGGGTTGAGCTTGACGATCAACTCGTCGATCTCGGGCAGCAGTTGACCGGCGAGGTCGCCGCCGCCGCAGAGGTAGATGCCGAGGCCCTCCTCCTGCTTCAGCCGGCGCACCAGGTCGAGCGGCTCCTCCGCGGTGACCTCGACGGCCGGGTCCGGGCTGCTGGTGAGCGAGCGGGAGACCACGATCTGGCGCAGGTGGGCGTAGGGGCTGGAGAGGCCCGCGGCCAGGCCCGGCTCGTAGCTGGCGCGGCCCATCAGGACGGTGTCGAAGCGCTCGTTGGGCGCGTCCGCCAGGCCGAACGCGGCCCGGGCGGGGGTGGGCAGTGCGTCGCCCATCTCGCCGGTCAGGAAGGGGAGGGCGCCGGGGATGTAGGGGTCGAAGAACCCGAAGTCACCGTCCGGGGCGGCGATGTAACCGTCGAGGGTGGCGGCGACGTAGTAGGTGAGCTTGCGCATTCACGTCCTTGGAGACCCGGTCGAAGGCCCTGCGCCCTCAACCACTCCGGCTATAGTACTCAGTCTGTAGTGGTTGTCTAGATGTTTCTGAAGGAGGATCAGGGCCGTGGTCCAGAACCCCGCTCGCCGTACCGCCCTCACCGACGCCGCGATCGACGTCCTCGCCCGCGAGGGCGCCCGGGGGCTCACCTTCCGCGCGGTCGACGTACAGGCGGGCGTCCCCGCCGGCACCGCGTCCAACTACTTCGCCAACCGCGACGACCTGCTCCACCAGACCGCCCGTCACATCCACCACCGGCTCACCCCGGACCCGGCCGTCATCGCCGAACTGCTGCGGGCCCCGCGCGACCGCGCCCTGGTCACCGCCCTGATGCACGACCTGCTGGGCCGGATCACCGCCGAGCGGGCCGGGTACCTGGCGCTGCTCGAACTGCGGCTGGAGGCCACCCGTCGGCCGGACCTGCGCGCCGAGCTCACCGGCACGATCCGCGAGCAGTTGGAGGCGAACATCGCCTACCACGTGGGCGAGGGCCTCCCCGGCGACCGGGAGACGGTCGTCGTCCTCTACCTCGCGATGACCGGCCTGCTGGTCGAACACCTCACCCTCCCCGAGGTGCTGGGCGTCGACGGCCTCGCCGCGCTGGTCGGGACGATGGTCGAGCGGATCGTGCCGAGCGCCTAGCGGGAGCGGGCGGGCCGCGGCTCGGCGTCCCGCCGCGGCTCGCACTCCTGGCGACCTGCTGGCGACCTCCTGACGACGCCAAGGGGGGTGGCGGCGGCGCCCCGCCGCCGCCCGCTCAGTCGGCGGGGCCGTCGGCCCAGGTGACGAGCAGGGCGCTGAGGGCGACCCCCGGCCCGAGGCCGAAGACCAGGCCGCGCCCACCGGCGGCCGGGGGCGTCCGGTGGGTCCGGGCCAGGACGGAGAAGACCGTCGCCCCGCCCAGGTTGCCCTCCTCGGCGAGCACCGCCTTGGAGTGCCGGAGGAAGTCCTCGTCCACGCCGAGCAGGGTGCCGAGCCGGTCGAGGATCGCGGGGCCGCCCGGGTGCAGCACACCGAAGTCGAGCTCCCGGGCGTCGTGCCGGTCCAGCCAGTCGAGCAGGGCCGGCCCCAGGTCGGTGACCGAGCGGAGCGAGGCCCGGGTGGAGGCGAAGTGGTCGCCGCGGTCGTCGGTCAGCTTGCGGTACCGGTCGGTGGACCCCGGCACGGTGTACTCGAAGCGGTGGCCGAGGCGCAGCCCGGGCGTGCGCCGCTCGCTCGTGACGACGGCCGCGCCGACGAGGTCCCCCCAGAGCCCCTTGTAGATCTGGTCCTCGATCGACGTCCGGCTGTCCTGGTAGAGCGAGGAGAGCGACTCGCCCGCGACCACCAGGACGACGCCGCCCGGGTTTCCGGCCAGGTACTCCTGGGCCGCGATCAGGACGTGCGCGCCGCCCGCGCAGGCCAGCTGCGTCATCGGCCGGCGGCTGATGTCCGGGCGGAGCCCGAGCCGCTGCTGGAGCAGGATGTCCAGCCCCGGCACCCCGTCACCGGTGGCACTGCTGACGACGACGCAGTCGACGTCCGAGGTGCCCGCCCCCGCGTTCGCCAGCGCCTCGCGGGCGGCGCTCTCGGCGGCGGCCAGCAGGTCGGCCATGGTGGTGGTCTTGCGCTCGGCGGCGGTGCGGTCGGGCGAGGTGACGACCTCGTACGGCTGGAAGTACCGGCGGGTGCCGGGCAGGTTGCTCAGGGCCATCCGTACCGTCTGGGCCTGCCGGGGCGAGTAGCCGGGATTGCGGGTGAGGATGTCGTCGCGTATCCGTTCGGCGCGGACGAGGTGGGGGCCCGCGACCACGGCCGGTCGGCCGACGTACGCGGTGGTCGGGGTAGGCATGTCGCGGCGTCCTCGGAGCGTCCGTACCGCACCCGGGCGGGTGCGGCAGTCGGCACCCGTGCGGTGGCCGTACGGAGCGCGTCGACACGCTGTGACGCACCGTGACACTCGCGGGATCCCCCCACCGGATACTGACGTCCCCACGCTACCTGTCCCGCTCCGGGACTTCCGCCGGATGGTGGGCCTGATGGGGGTCGGGTGACCGTGGGTACGCACGGTACGGCCCCGGGCGGAGCACCGCCGCGACTACGCAGAGTCGCTGTCGTGGGGCGGGTCTCGGTGCACGGGACGGTCGGGGGCCCCGTGCACCGGGCCGGCTCAGCCGGCGTTCCCCAGCGCGGCCTCGCAGAGCCGCTCCGCCAGTTCGCCGAAGGCGGCGCCCAGTTCCTCGTCCGCGATCCCGGTCGCGTAGGCCTGGAAGGCGAGCGCCGCCTGGGCCTGGACGGCCGGCGTGGCGTAGCCCGGGTCGATCGGGTACGGCTCGCCGGGCGGCCAGGGGAGCGGCCAGTGCCGCGGCCACGGCAGCCGCCGGTCCGGCGGGGTGGGGCACCAGTCGTCCCCCACCTCGGTGAGGATGCCGCCCGGGTCGCCGCCGGACAGCCGGGCGGTGATGGCCGCGTTGGCCACCGCGTTGACCGTCCCGGCGACGGCCAGCCGCAGCTCGGTGGCGCCGGGCGGCAGCGGCTGGGGGTTGAGCCCGGCCTGCCCGCCGCCGTGCGCGGCCAGGTGGACGTGCCGGGTGGGCCCGAGGACGGGCAGGTGCGGGCGGATGCCGTCCAGGGCCTCGGGGTGGAGCCGGCCCAACAGCTGGAGCAGGGTGGCGGATTGGCTGACGAGGGTCATCGGGAACCCCTTCCGGGGTGACGGGGGTCGCTGCCGGTAGCCGATCGTATGCGGATCGTGCCGTCAGGCGGCCGCCGACACACCCTCAGTGCGCGGCGGCGAGCAGCTCCCGGGTGTAGTCGGTGTGCGGGGCGGCGAACAGCCGGTCGCGGTCGGCCGATTCGACCAGCCGGCCGCCGTGCATCACCGCGACGCGGTCGCAGAAGTGCCGTACCACGGCGAGGTCGTGCGAGACGAAGAGGAAGGCGACGCCCAGGCGTTCGCGCAGCTCCATCAGCAGGTTGAGCACCTGGGCGCGGACCGAGACGTCCAGCGCGGAGACCGGTTCGTCGGCGATGATCAGGCGCGGTTCGGGGGCGAGTGCCCGGGCGATGCCGATCCGCTGGCGCTGGCCGCCGGAGAACTCGTGCGGATAGCGGTCCAGGTGGCCGGCCGCCAGCCCGACCTGCTCCAGCAACTCGGCGGACCGCTCGCGCCGTTCGGCGGGGCCGAGGGCGGTGTGCAGGCGCAGCGGCGTGTCCAGGGTCTGGGCGACGGTGCGGCGCGGGTTGAGCGAGGCGTACGGATCCTGGAAGACCAGCTGGATCTCGCGGGCGAGCCGGCGGCGCAGCGCCCGGTCGGGTGCGGTGACGTCGATCCCGTCGTAGCGCACCCGGCCGGCGGTCACCGGCTGCAGGCCGGCCAGCACGCGTGAGGTGGTGGACTTTCCGGAGCCGGACTCGCCGACCAGCCCGAGCGTCTCACCGGGCGCGATCCGCAGGCTCACGCCCTCCACCGCGCGGACGGGTTCGCCGCGCCGGCCGGTGGGGCGCCGCCGCCCGGGGAAGTGCACGGCGAGCTCCTCGACCTCCACCAGCGGGCGGTCGGGGGCGGCTCCCGCCCGTGGCGCGAAGGTGAAGGACGGCGACGGTTCGTCGACGGTGGCCAGCGGTGTGCCCGGCACGGTGTCCGCGGTCAGCGCCGCGCCCACCAGGGCCCGGGTGTAGGGCTGTCGCGGCGCCGCCAGCAGCTCGGCGGTCGGCGCGGACTCGACCTGCCGGCCGTCGCGCAGCACCAGTGTGCGGTCGGTCGTCCCGGCCACCACGCCGAGGTCGTGGCTGACCAGCAGCACCGCGGTGCCGTGCTCGCGCTGCAACTCGCCCAGCAGGTCGAGGACCTGCCGCTGGACGCGGGCGTCCAGCGCGGTGGTCGGCTCGTCGGCGATCAGCACGTCGGGGTCGTTCATCAGTGCCATGGCGATCATCACCCGCTGACGCATGCCGCCCGAGAACCGGTGCGGGTGGTCGCCGGCCCGGGCGGCCGGGATGCCGACCCGGTCCAGCATGGCGACGGCCCGCCGCCGGGCCTCGGCACGCCCGGCGCCCGGGTGGTGCAGCCGGTACATCTCGGCCAGCTGCGCACCCACGCCGTGGAACGGGCTGAGCGAGGTGAGCGCGTCCTGGAAGACCAGGGCGACCCGGCCGCCGCGCACCTCGCGCAGCACGGACTCACCGGCGCCGACCAGCTCCCGGCCGGCGAGCCGGATCGAGCCGGTGACGGTGGTGGTGCGCGGGTCGTGCAGGCCGAGCACGGCCAGGCCGGTCGCGGACTTGCCGGAGCCGGACTCGCCGACCAGGCCGAGGACTTCACCCCGGGCGAGGTCGAAGGAGAGGCCGCGGACGGCGTGCACGGGAGCGCCGCCGCGCGGGTCGGCGAAGGCGACGGAGAGGTCGCGGATGCTCAGCACCGCTTCGGTGGAGGGGGTCATCGGTACTCCAGAGGGGTCAGCTGAGACGGATGCGGGGATCGAGCCAGGCCACCGCGAGGTCGGCCAGGGCGACGAACAGCACCACGAAGCAGGCGGCGAGCAGGACGGCGCCGACCACGGCCGGCAGGTCCTGCCCGGAGACGGCCTCGGCGGCGAAGGTGCCCACGCCGTTCAGCCCGAACACCGTCTCGGTGATCACCGCGCCGCCGAGCAGCGCGCCGGCCTCCAGCCCGAGCAGCTGCACCAGCGGACCGGCGGCGCCGCGCGAGGTGTACTTGAGGTGGGTGCGCACCCGGCCGAGGCCCTTGCCGCGCGCGGTGCGGACGTACTCCTCGTTCATCGTCTCCAGCAGCTGGGAGCGCGAGAGCCGGGCGAAGACGGCCGAGTTGACGAAGCCGAGGACGAGCCAGGGCAGCAGCATCCCGCCCGCCCAGGCGGCCGGGTCCTCGGCCGGCGGGGTGTAGGAGGGCAGCGGCAGCAGGCCGGTCGAGTAGACCAGCGCCCACTGGGCGACGTACCCGAGGAAGTAGATCTGCACGCTGGCGCCGACCAGGGTGAAGCCGGAGAGCAGCCGGTCCGTCCTGGTCCCGTGGCGCAGGGCGGAGACGAAGCCGGTGCCGAGCCCGAACAGCACCAGGACGGCGAGCGCGCCGGCGGTGAGCGAGAAGGTCACCGGCAGGTGGTCGACCAGGGCCTCGGTGACGGGCTGGTGGAGCCGGTAGGAGTAGCCGAGGCAGGGTGCGTCGCAGTGGATGACCGAGCCGTCGACGTCCGTGATGTCCCGCCCGGCCACGACTCCGGCGAGGTAGTCGGTGTACTGGGTGAGCAGCGGCTGGTCCAGGCCCATGCTCTGGCGGACGGCCGCGACCTGGCCGGAGTCGCAGCGCGGGCCGCAGGCCGCGCGGGCCGGGTCGGCGGGGGCGGCGTAGAAGAGGGCGAAGGCGGCGGCGGAGACCGCGACCAGGACGGCGAGGGCCTGGAGGGTCCGCCGCAGGGCGAAGGAGAGCATGGCCGGTCCGGGGTCGAGGGGGGACGGGGTCGGGGACGGGACGGCGGGGGCGGCCGGGGCCGCCTGGGCGGTCCCGGCCCCGCCCCCGCGGGCCGGGCGGGTCAGGACTTGAGGTAGAGCCAGGCCAGCCCGACCGAGCCGTAGATCGGGTGGACGAACGCCCCGCCGACGTTGCTGCCGCGCAGCTGGTTCACGGCCGGGTAGGCGAAGGGCAGCACCGGTACGTCCTTCATCACCGTCTGCTCCAGCGCGTACAGCTCCTTGGCCTTGGCGCGCGGCTCGCCGATCTGGTTGATCCGGTCGATCTCCTTGTCCACCTCGGCGTTGCGGTAGCGGGCGGAGTTGAGGTCGCCGTTGGCCCGGCCGTCGAAGGAGAACGGGACCAGCGTGGAGGGGGTCGGCCAGTCGACCGAGCTGGTCTCCTCGAACAGGTCGTACGGGGAGTCGGCGCGGTGCGCCTCGTCCAGCAGCGCCTTGGGGTCGACCGGCTTCGGCACGATGGTGATGCCGGCCTTGGCGAAGCCCTCCACGAGCACCTGGGCGACCCGCTGCCCGTTCGGCGTGGAGGCGTAGGCGTAGGTCAGCGCGGCCGGCGGCTGCTTGGCCCGGGCGAGTGCCTGCTTGGCGGCCTCCGGGTCGCCCTCCGGCTTCGCCGGGTACAGGTCGTACTTCTGCCAGTCGACCAGGGCGGGGGAGCTGAGCGTGGTGGCCAGCTCGCCGACCCGGGAGCCGCCCTGGACCTGGCGGGCCTGCTGGCGCGGGTAGGCCAGGTGCAGGGCCTTGCGGACCTCGACGTCCGGCACCCGCTCGTTGTTGATCACGAGCTGGGTGACGAAGGCGCCCTGGCGGCCGGAGACCACCAGCTCCTTGGCCTTCGGGTCGGTGTCCACGTTCTGGTAGAGCTCGGGGGAGAGCTGGGTCGCCACCGTGGTGGCGTCGGCGCCGCCGTCCCGGCCGGAGAGGATCTCCTGGTTGATGTTGAGCGCCTCCTTGCCGAAGGTGAAGACGAACCGCTCCGGGTACTGCGAGCGGATCGGGTCGGTCTCCGCCTTCCAGTGCGGATTGCGCTCCAGCACCAGCCGGGTGTTCTGGACGTGCTCGGCGATCCGGTACGGGCCGCTGGCGAACGGCAGCCGGTCGTAGTCCGTGCCGGTGTCCTTGTCCCTGCGCACCGGCGAGGAGGAGGACTGCGCGGCCATGTACGGCACGTCGGCCTGCGGCTGCGGGAAGTGCAGGACGAGGGTGCGGTCGTCCGGGGTCTCGATCGCGGCGAGGTCGCCGTCCTGCGGGCCGGCGTACTTCTTGCGCGCGTCGTCGTAGCTGGCCTCGCCGGTGAGCCACTGCGGCCAGTACGGCGGGCCGACCTCGTAGCCCTTGCCGAAGGAGCGCTCGATGCCGTACTTGACCTGCTGGGAGGTGATCGGCTGCCCGTCCTCCCAGGCCACGCCCTCCTTCAGCCGGTACGTCCAGGTGCGGCCGCCGTCGGCCGGGGTCCCGGTGTCGGTGGCGAGGTCGCCGACCAGCCTGGCCTTGCCGTCCACCACCTGGTACTGGGTCAGCTGGCGGCCCCAGAGCAGCGAGGTGTTGTACGCGGCGCCGGCGTAGACCTTCTGCGGGTCGAGGTGGCGGAAGTCGGTGGTGTTGTAGACGTTGACGGTGCCGCCCGCGCGGGCGCCGGGGACGGCGGGGGCCGGGCCGGCGCTCTCCTTCTCGGTGCCGAGCGCGGCGGTCAGCGGCGAGGACTCCCGGGCGGTGGCCCCGGCCCCGGTGCCCGGGGTGGAGCCCGCGCCGGCCGAGCAGGAGGTCGCCAGCACCGCGGTGGCGACGACGGCGAGGGACGGTTTGATCCAGCGCATGGCGGAACTCTCCTTGCCCCGGAGACGGGGCGGTCGGGTGAAAAGGGAGGGGGAGGGAGGAGGGGAAGGCGGCGCTCAGCGCGCGGCGCGCGGGTCGAGCGCGTCCCGGACGGCGTCGCCGAGCAGGTTGAAGGCGAGCACGAAGAGCAGCAGTGCCACGCCGGGGAAGAACATGTAGGTGGGGTCGGCCTGGAAGACCTCGGAGCCCCGCGCGATCATCCGGCCCCAGTCCGGGACGGGCTCGTTGATGCCCACGCCGAGGAAGGACAGCACCGCCTCGGAGGCGACGAACGTCGGCACCGCCATCGTGGCGTGCACCAGGAGCTGCGCCCGGACATTCGGCAGGAGTTCGCGGAACACGATATGGAATCCGCTCGCCCCGAGCGCCCGGGCGGACTGCACGAAATCCCTTTCCCGAAGTGACCGGACGGCGGCCCGGAGGGAAAGCGCGAGCGGAATCCAGCCGAACGCGGAAAAGACCAGGATCAGCACCAGGAACTGCATCCACTCGGGTTCGGCGGTGTCCGGGTCGACCAGCCGGGACTGGATGACGGGGCTGAGCGCGAGCAGCAGGAGCAGGGTCGGAAAGGCCAGCAGCACGTTGGAGAGGAAACCGAAGAGCCGGTCCGTGATCCCGCCGAGGTAGCCCACCGCGACGCCGGCCAGCACCCCGAGCGTGGTGGTGACGGCGGCCGAGGCGAAGGCGATCAGCAGTGAGGTGCGGATGCCGTAGAGCAGCTGGGTGAGGACGTCGCGGCCGAGCCCGGGCTCCAGGCCGAACCAGAAGTCGGCCGAGATGCCGCCGTTCGGCGCCATCGGCAGTCCGCCGTCGCTGAGCAGGCCGGGAGTGTTCTGGCCGTAGTGCTCGACCGGGTTCCTGCCGTAGAGGGCGGCGATCAGCGGGGCGGCGAGCGCGAGCAGCAGGAAGACCACGACGACCGCGAGCGCGGTGGCCGCGACCCGGTCGCGGCGGATCCGGCGCAGCAGGCCCTGCGGGGCCCGGGCGGCGGCGGGCGCCGTCCCGGCGGACGGCTCTGCGACTGTCTCGACCACTGCCATGAGAGGCGTACTCCCCGAATTCTCCGCCGCCCCGTGGGTGAGGGTGCGCTGGTGTGCATGTGACGGCCGGCCTGCGGGGGTTTCCCGGCGGCCTGCCGAACGCCATCAGATCGGACGCCGCCGGATTTCCGCAAATCATTCCAGGCGGAGTTCGGGTGCAATGTTTCGGGAATTGTGACGGCTTCATTCCGCCGCAATACTGCCGTTGCAGAAGAACGGTCATACCGGGGCAAAGGAGGCGGCCCGTCCCGCATTCTGAGATCTCCGCCACAGCGGCCGGGGCATTGGTACGATCCCGGTGAGCCGCGACTGGCGCGCACGGATGGAACCGACCATCGGGAAGCGGCTCCGTGCACCCGCACGCCAAGTTGCCGAGCGCCTGGGCCGTCCGTACTCGTCCACCCGTCACGAGGAGACCGCCTTGGCCACCCCCGTCAGCCCTGCCGCGCCCGACGCCGCCGCACCGCACACCGCCGCGAGTGCCGCCGCACCGCACACCGCCGCGAGTGCCACCGCCAACACCGCCTTCCGCAGTGCCCTCGACGTCGTCCGCGAGGTGGAGCCGAGGATCGCCGCCGCCATCGGCCGGGAGATCGACGACCAGCGCGCCTCGCTCAAGCTGATCGCCAGCGAGAACTACGCCTCGCCGGCCGTTCTGCTCGCCATGGGCAACTGGCTCAGCGACAAGTACGCCGAGGGCACCGCCGGCCGCCGCTTCTACGCGGGCTGCCGCAACGTCGACACGGTCGAGACGATCGCCGCGGAGCACGCCCGCGCGCTCTTCGGCGCGGACCACGCCTACGTCCAGCCGCACTCCGGCATCGACGCCAACCTGACCGCCTTCTGGGCCGTCCTCTCCCAGCGCGTCGAGAGCCCCGCCCTGGAGCGCGCCGAGGTCCGCAACGTCAACGACCTCACCGAGCAGGACTGGGCCGAGCTGCGCCACGCGCTGGGCAACCAGCGGATGCTCGGCATGTCCCTGGACACCGGCGGCCACCTCACGCACGGCTTCCGGCCGAACATCTCCGGCAAGATGTTCGAGCAGCGCAGCTACGGCACCGACCCGGTCACCGGCCTGATCGACTACGACGCGCTGCGGGCCACCGCCCGCGAGTTCCGCCCGCTGATCCTGGTGGCCGGCTACTCCGCCTACCCGCGACTGGTGAACTTCCGCGTCATGCGCGAGATCGCCGACGAGGTCGGCGCGACCCTGATGGTCGACATGGCGCACTTCGCCGGCCTGGTCGCGGGCAAGGTGCTCACCGGCGACCACGACCCCGTCCCGCACGCCCACGTCGTCACCACCACCACCCACAAGTCGCTGCGCGGCCCGCGCGGCGGCATGGTGCTCTGCACCGCCGAGCTGGCCGAGCACGTCGACCGCGGCTGCCCGCTGGTCCTCGGCGGCCCGCTCTCGCACGTGATGGCCGCCAAGGCGGTCGCCTTCGCCGAGGCCCTCCGCCCCGAGTTCCGCACGTACGCCCGCGGCGTCGTCGACAACGCGCGGGCCCTCGCCGAGGGCCTGCTGCGCCGGGGCGGCACGCTGGTCACCGGCGGCACGGACAACCACCTGGTGCTCGCCGACGTCTCCGGCTACGGCCTGACCGGCCGGCAGGCCGAGGCGGCGCTGCTGGACTCCGGCATCGTCACCAACCGCAACTCCGTCCCGCAGGACCGCAACGGCGCCTGGTACACCTCCGGCGTCCGGCTCGGCACCCCCGCGCTGACCACCCGGGGCCTGGGCACCGCCGAGATGGACGAGATCGCCGCCCTGATCGACACCGTCCTGCGCGCCACCACTCCCGTCGCGACCTCCGCCGGCGCGCCGTCCAAGGCCCAGTACACCCTGGACGACGCGGTCCGCGCGGGCGTCGCCAAGCGCGCCGCCGACCTGCTGGCGGGCTTCCCCCTCTACCCGGGCGTCGACCTGGTCTGAGGCCCGCGCGGCCCGGCCCCCGCGGGGACCGGGCCGCGTGCCGGCGTGCTCAGTACTGCAGCGACTTGAGCTGCAGGAACTCCTCCAGGCCGGGGCGGCCCAGCTCGCGGCCGAGGCCCGAGTTCTTGTAGCCGCCGAACGGGGCGAGCGGGTTGAAGCGGCCGCCGTTGAGGTCGACCTGGCCGGTGTCGAGGCGGCGGGCGAAGGCGGCGGCGGTGTCGGTGTCCGCCGCCCAGACGCCGCCGGCCAGGCCGTACTGGGTGCCGTTGGCGAGTTCGGCGGCGTGGTCCTCGTCGCGGTAGGCGAGGACGGCCAGCACCGGGCCGAAGACCTCCTCCTGGGCGACCGTCATGTCATTGGTGACGTCGGCGAGGACGGTCGGCCGGACGTAGAAGCCGGTGTCCAGACCGGCCGGGGCGTCCGCCCCGCCGACGACCAGCCGGGCGCCCTCGGCGAGCGCGCCGGTGATGTAGCCGCGCACCCGCTCCCGCTGCCGGGCGCTGACCACCGGGCCGATCCGGGTCCGCGGATCGGCCGGATCGCCCGGGAGGTACTTGGCGGCGGCCTTCGCGGCGAGTCCGACCGCCTCCTCGTACTGGTCCTGGTGCACCAGCAGCCTGGTCCAGGCGCTGCACGTCTGACCGGAGTTGGCGAACACGTTGGCGACGTTGACGTTGACCGCCCGGGCCAGGTCGGCGCCGGGCAGCACCACGTTGGCCGACTTCCCGCCCAGCTCCAGCGCGACCCGCTTGATGCCCCGCCCGGCGGTCTCGGCGACGGTCCGGCCCACGGCGGTGGAGCCGGTGAACGAGACCACGTCCACCTCCGGGTGCCCGACCAGGGCCGCGCCCGCCACCGCGCCGGTGCCGGTGACCAGGTTGAACACCCCGGCGGGGAAGCCCGCTTCGTGGACCAGCCGCGCGAACAGCCGGGCGACCAGCGGGGCGTCCTCGGCGGGCTTGAGCACCACCGGGCAGCCGGCCGCCAGGGCCGGCACGACCTTGGCCACGATCTGGTGCAGCGGGTAGTTCCACGGCGTGATCGCCGCGACCACCCCGGCCGGCTCGGCGAGCACCACCGAGTTCCCGATCCGCTCCTCGAAGGGGTACTCGGCGAGCAGCGCGAGGTAGGAACCGGCCACGGCCAGCGGCAGGCCGGCGTGCACGGCGGTCGCGAAGCCGACCGGCGCGCCCAGCTCGGCGACCACCGTGTCGGCTATCTCCTCCTGGCACCCGGCCAGGCCGTCCCGCAGCCGGGTGAGCAGCGCCAGCCGCTCCTCGCGGGAGGTGGCGGCCCAACTCCGGGCCGCCCGGCGGGCGGCGGCCACGGCAGCGGCGACGTCGGCCGTGCCGCCGGCGGGGACGGTGGCGAGCACCTGTTCGGTCGCCGGGTTCAGTACCGTGATCGACCCGGCGTCCAGCGAGGGCCGCCATTCGCCGTCGATGTACTGGTCGCCGTACTGGGTGCCCTGCTCCGCGTCCTGCTGCACCGGGTGGTCCTCTCATCGGATCGTCCGCCCGAGGAGCCGCTGGGGGCCGCCGCTGGGGGCCGCCGGAGGTCGCTCGGGGGTCGCTGGGGGTCGCTGGCCAAAGGGCCAGTCAAGGCCGCCCGGGCAGCCCGGCGCAAGAGCCGGACCCCCCTACTGCCCGGCCTCCTACCTCTCCGGCCCCTACCGCCCCGGGGATGGTGACAAAACGGGCACGCGAGCGGCAGTATGGACGAACCGGTCCTCCCGGGCCGCCGTCCCGCCGAGTGCTCACAAACGCGCACCGGACGAAAACGTCCGTGCGACATCTCCTCAACTCCGGACAGCGGACGGTAGATTGCGGCGCACTCCGGTGTGCGTCACTACCGTGGGCAGCGGGTTCGAACGGCGTCCGCCCACGCCGGTCCGCAGGCTGCTCCGGAAGGCCGGGCGGTGACGTCCGTCGCCGGCCCGCGCACCCGTGCGCCCGGGCGGGTCCGCGCCGGAGGTCGTTCCCAGTGGTCGTCCGCACCGTGTGAGGAGCAACTTCGTGACCGACGCCGCGCTGAGCGCCGAGCAGTACCGGCCCACCGAGCCGGGCCGGCTCGATGACGTCCCCGGCTGGTTCTGGGACCACGACCGCCACCTCTTCGAGTGGTTCCTCGACCGCCAGGAGAAGGCGGGCGTCACCGGGGACCTGCTGGAGATGGGCGCCTACCTGGGGCGCAGCGCGATCGTGATCGGCGACCACCGGCAGCCCACCGAGACCTTCACGGTCTGCGACCTCTTCGACTCGGACGCCCCGGACGACGAGAACGCCGCCGAGATGTCCATGTCCTACCGGAAGTCGCTCACCCGGAAGGCGTTCGAGTCCAACTACCTGTCCTTCCACGACGCACTGCCCGAGATCATCCAGGCGCCCACCTCGGCACTGGCCGACGGCCGCCTCCCGGCCGGCGCGTTCCGCTTCGTCCACATCGACGCCTCGCACCTCTACGAGCACGTGGTGGACGACCTCCGGGTGGCCCGGGCGGCGCTCCAGCCGGAGGGCGTGGTGGTCCTGGACGACTACCGTTCCGCGCACACCCCGGGCGTCGCCGCCGCCACCTGGGAGGCGGTGTTCAACGGGGGCCTCACCCCGATCGTGCTGAGCGAGAGCAAGTTCTACGGCACCTGGGGCGATCCGGAGCCCGCCCGGCGCGCCCTGCTGGACCGGACCGGGCTGGCCGAGGGCGTCCAGCTCGCCGTCGAGCACCTGAACGGCCAGCGGGTGGTCCGGGTCGGTGGCAGCTCCCACGGCATCGCCCCGTTCCGCCCCTCGCGCCACCACGACCGGCTGGCCGCCGAGGCCGCCCGCCGGGAGGCGGAACGGGCCGAGGCGGAGGCCCTGCGCGCCCAGCAGGAGGCCGACGTCGACCTCGCCGTCCGCCGTGCCCGCGCCGCCGAACGCCGCCGCCCCGCCAACGTCGCCAAACGCGTCGCGGGCGACCTCCTCCCCCCGGTCCTCACCGCCGCCATCCGCCGCGCCCGCCGCGGCTGACCACCCCGGCGCGTCGGTCAGACCCGGGAGGCCTCGCCGGTCTGGCGGGGCAGGGTGGTCGCGGGGCCGGCGGCATCGGCGGCGGCCGTCTCGGCCAGTTCCCGCTTGACGGCGGCCAGCGAGGGGTTGGCCCAGGCGCTGGCCACGCCCCAGCGGTAGAAGGCGAGCCCGATCAGGGCGACGATCAGCAGGTCCCAGCCTTCGGGGAGGTAGCCCCGGCCACCGAAGTCCTCGCTGCCGGCCCAGGAGACGGCGGCCATCACGAACAGGTAGGCGATCATCCAGGCACCGGCCTTGAGGTGCGGCTTGAGCTCGGCCCACGGCTTGCGCAGCTCGTACCAGGCCCAGATCGGCAGGCCGGCGGCCATCAGCAGGATGACCTTGCCGGTCAGCGGCCAGCGGGCCCAGTAGAGCACCAGCGAGCCGAAGACCATCGCCACCGGGGCGATCACCGGCATCGCGCGCAGCCGGACCGGTCGCGGCAGCTCGGGGGCGAGGCGGCGCAGCGCCATCACCGCGACCGGGCCGGTGACGTAGGAGATCACGGTGGCGACCGAGACGATCTCGGCGAGCGAGCCCCAGCCGCGGAAGACCGCCAGGAAGAGGAAGGCGATCAGCAGGTTGAGCAGCAGGGCCGGGCGCGGGATGCCGGTCCTGGGGTCGACCCGGCCGAAGATCCTGGGCAGGTGGCCGTTCTCCTGCACCCCGTGGATCATGCGCGAGGTGGTGGCGGCGTAGATCATGCCGGTGCCGCTGGGGGAGACGAAGGCGTCCGCGTACAGCAGCAGCGCGAGCCAGTTGAGGCCCCAGGCGATCGACAGGTCGGCCAGCGGCGAGGTGTAGCCGAGCCCGCTCCAGCCGTTGCTCAGGTCCGCCGTCGGGACGGCGCCGAGGAAGGCCACCTGCAGCGCGACGTAGATCACCAGGGCGATCAGGATCGAGCCGATCACGGCCTTGGGCAGCGACTTGCCGGGGTCGCGGGCCTCGCCGGCCAGGTTCAGCGGGGACTGGAACCCGTTGAAGGCCCAGACGATGCCGGAGACGGCGACCGCCGTGAACACCGCGCTCCAGCCGTTCGGCGCGAAGCCGCCGTGGTCCGTGAAGTGGGCGGTGTCGAAGTGGGCCAGCAGCAGGGCGCCCGCGGTCAGCGTCGGCACGACCACCTTGAACACGGTGATCGCGGTGTTGGTCTTGGCGAACAGCGTGATCGCGAACCAGTTCAGCGCGAAGTAGCCGACCAGCAGCACGCTCGCCACGGCGACCCCGCTGACCGAGAGCTCCTCGCCGTCGAACAGGCCCTTCGCCCAGCCGAAGTGCCAGGAGCTCATGTACTGCACCGAGGCGGTGGCCTCGCCGGGGATCACCGAGACGATGGCGATCCAGTTGGCCCAGGCCGCCAGGTACCCGGCGAGCGAGCCGTGCGAGTACTGCCCGTACCGCACCATCCCGCCGGCCTTGGGGAACATCGACCCGAGCTCGCTGTAGGTCAGCGCGATGGTGAGCGCGACCGCGGCGCCGATCACCCAGGCGACGATCGAGGCCGGTCCGGCGAGCCGGGCGGCCCGCTCGGCACCGAAGAGCCAGCCGGAGCCGATGATCGAGCCGAGGCCCACGGCGGTGAGACTGATGGTGCCGAGCGAACGGCGGTAGTGCTGATGGGAAGCCGTCGTCGACTCAGGCGCGCTCAACGTATCGGTCCTCTGTCTCCTGGGGTTCCGGACAAACGCACAGCAGACTATGGTGCGAAATAGGACGAAAACCTCAGATGAAGCTCAGATCATCCGATTGTTGCCATCTCGTGTCCGAAGATCGGACACGTACGGACCTGCACTCTGCGGCGCCCGTGCCGCCCCATTCCCGCAGAGCCGCCGGCGCGGGCTCCCGCCGACCCGTCCGGGCAAAGAGAAATTCCCCGCAGGAACTCTTTCGAGTTCCTGCGGGGAATTGTTCTGGTGTCCGAGGGGGGACTTGAACCCCCACGCCCGATAAAGGGCACTAGCACCTCAAGCTAGCGCGTCTGCCATTCCGCCACCCGGACAGGGTGTGTGCTTCGGGGACTTTCTGCTCGCCCCCTCGGCGACAGAGAGAACATTACCAGGGTTCTGGAGTGCTTCTCACCTGCGTTTCCCCGGTAGGGACCACCGGGGTGGCGGGGATGGGTCGCAGGACTGAGCGAAGCGGTGGTTCAGGGGCGGGAAGCGGTCGGACTGTGACCGGCAGGCGGTCGGGACCGGGCGGGAGTGGTCCGACACGGGCAAGTTGTCGACGGTGCGGCCGTGCCGGGGGCGGCTCTCCTAGCCTCTGTGGACCGAGGGCGCCATGAGCGGAACGCCTGATTCCCGGGGTCGCGGACGAAGGGCGGCTGGACGTGGAGCAGATCAGCGGGGCGGCGGAGGCCGAGCCCAGACGTGTGGCGTCCGGATGCCCGGCATCCGGACGCGCCGGGAGCGGGCCGGCCGAAGGGGTGTGGCGGTTCCCGGTGCCGGCGGTGGAGGCCTCGGTGCCGCGGACCAGGCACGCGGTGCGGGACCGGCTGCTGGCCCAGGGGATGGCGGGGGTGCGCCACCAGGAGCTGGTGGACGACCTGCTGCTGATCGTCTCGGAGCTGGTGGGCAACGCCGTGACGCACGCCGCCGAGCTGTCGCCGGAGGTGACCACCGAACTCGTGGTCGGAGCGGGCTGGGTCCGGGTGTCGGTCGAGGACGGTGACCCGTACCGGCCGAAGGCCCTGGAGAGCGACGCCGGGCGGACCGGCGGGCGGGGGCTGCTGCTGGTGAAGAGCGTCACCCTGCAGGCGGGCGGGGTCTGCGACGTGGAGCGGACGGGGGAGGGCGGCAAAGTGGTCTGGGCCTCGCTGCCCATCCCCCGGGAGGACGCGCGGTAGCGGGTGGTCCTACCAGTCCCGGCCGGCGATCTCGCGGATGCCGGGCAGCGCGGCCTCGAAGACGGTCCGGAACCACACCGAGAACGGCCGCTCGTCCTGGAGCTCGCGCAGCTCCTGCGCGGACACGAAGGCGAAGTCGTCCACCTCGTCCGGGTCGGGCACGACGTCGGCGGTGACCAGGCCGACGAACAGGTGGTTCCACTCCCGCTCGATCAGGCCGGAGGCCTCGTCCGGCAAGTCGTACCGGACGGTGCCGGCCTCGCAGAGGAGCGCGGGGGCGACGCCCAGCTCCTCGGCGGTGCGCCGGGCCGCGGCGACGAACGGCGGCTCGTCGGGGTACGGGTGGCCGCAGCAGGTGTTCGACCAGACGCCGGGGGAGTGGTACTTGCCGAGGGCCCGGCGCTGGAGCAGGAGCCGTCCCTGGCGGTCGAAGAGGAACACCGAGAACGCCCGGTGCAGCCGGCCCGGCTGCTGGTGGGCCCAGTGCTTCTCGGCGGTGCCGATCGTGACGCCCTCGTCGTCGACGAGCTCCAGCAGGATCTCGGTGCCGGCGGGCGCTCCGGCCGCGGCTCGGGGGTCGGCCGTCACGTCGGTCTCCACGTCGAGACCGGTGTCGATCTCCGAGGTGAAGTGCGTCGGGCTGGTCGGCGGACTCTGGGGCATGAGGCCTCTTTCGGGGGCAATGGGAGCACCGGTGGCGTCGTGCCCCAGTCTGCCGTACGGGTGGCGGTCCGCAGGCGTCCCACACACACAACAGGGCGGATCATGACCGTTCCCGCACCATTCCCGGTATCGGAATGGGCGACGGATTAGCAGAGGCGTTCGGAACGCGTTCGGCGCCCGTTCGATTCCGACGGCGTGCGGACGGTGAACGGACACCTCGACGGCACCCCTCCTTCACCGCCGCCGGACCCGGTGTCCGCCCGGGCCACCGGCCGCGTTCGGGCTGGTCGCCACGGTCGCCTACCATCACTGATGACACGGTGCCCGCATCCTCGCCGGCATCGGCGCGCCACCCCGACGGCCTGCGGCGGCGCACGGTCCGGCGGCTTGCGGCAGCGCACAGCCCGCCGGGCGGCTGCGGCGTTCGGCCCGACGGATCAGCACAGCACGACGGATCAGGAGACCCCGCATGATCGGCCTCGTTCTGGCAGCCGGCGCCGGCCGCCGGCTGCGCCCGTACACCGACACCCTGCCGAAGGCGCTGGTGCCGGTCGACGGGGAGCGGACCGTCCTGGACCTCACCCTCGGCAACTTCGCCGAGGTCGGCCTGCGCGAGGCGGCGATCGTCGTCGGCTACCGCAAGGAGGCGGTCCAGGACCGCAAGGCGGCCCTGGAGCAGAAGTACGGCGTGAAGCTCACCCTGGTCGAGAACGACAAGGCCGAGGAGTGGAACAACGCCTACTCCCTCTGGTGCGCGCGCGAGCTCTTCGGCGAGGGCCTGCTGCTGGCCAACGGGGACACCGTGCACCCGGCCTCCGTCCAGCGGACCATGCTGGAGGGCAACCGGCGCCTCACCGAGGAGGGCCGCGCCCCCGGCATCCTGCTCGCCCTCGACACGGTGAAGAAGCTCGCCGACGAGGAGATGAAGGTCGTCGTCGACCCGGCCACCGGCATGCGGCGCATCACCAAGCTGATGGAGCCGGCCGAGGCGACCGGCGAGTACATCGGCCTCACCGTGATCAACCCGTCGGCCGCCGCCGACCTCACCGACGCGCTGCGCGCCACCTACGAGCGCGACCCGCAGCTGTACTACGAGGACGGCTACCAGGAGATGGTCGACCGCGGTCTGCGGATCGACGTGCAGCCGATCGGCGAGGTCTCCTGGGTCGAGGTCGACAACCACGACGACCTGGCCAAGGCGCGGGAGATCGCGTGCCAGTACTGACGCGGCTGGTGCCGTCGCCGGTCTTCGTGGAGATCCGCTCGGGGGCGCTCGACGCCCTCGGGGGGATCCTCGCCGACCAGCGGCTCTCCACCTCGGGCCGGATCGCGGTGGCGATCAGCAACGGCTCCGGGGCGGTGCTGCGCGAGCGGCTGGAGCCGGCCCTGCCGGGCGCCGACTGGTACAACGTCGACGACGGCAGCCTCGACAGCGCGGTGCGCCTGGCGGACGCGATGCGCGGCGGCCACTACGACGCGATCGTCGGCCTCGGCGGTGGCAAGATCATCGATGCCGCCAAGTACGCTGCCGCGCGGGTCGGCCTGCCGGTGGTCGCGGTGGCCACCAACCTCGCGCACGACGGCATCTGCTCTCCCGTCTCCACCCTCGACAACGACGCCGGCCGGGGGTCCTACGGCGTGCCCGGCCCGATCGGCATCGTGGTCGACCTCGACGTGATCCGGCAGGCTCCGCCGCGCTTCGTGGCGGCCGGCATCGGCGACGTCATCTCCAACATCTCCGCCTGCGCGGACTGGGAGCTGTCCCAGGCCGAGACCGGCGAGCCGGTGGACGGACTGGCCGTGGCGATGGCCCGTTCGGCGGGCGAGAACCTGCTGCGGCACCCAGGAAACCTTCAGGATCAGGACCTCCTGACAGCGCTCGCGGAAGCCCTGGTACTGTCCGGCATCGCGATGAACATCGCCGGCAGCACCCGGCCCTCGTCGGGGGCCTGCCACGAGATCTCGCATGCCCTGGACGTGCTGTATCCCAAGCGATCCGCCCAGCACGGCGAACAGGTCGGCCTCGGGGCCGCCTTCGCCAGCTTCCTGCGGGGCGAGCGCGAGCTGACCGGTCTGATCGTGGAGCGCCTGTCGCGCCACGGCCTGCCGGTGACCGCAGCTCAGATCGGCTTCACCGAGGCGGAGTTCACCGAGGCGGTGCACTACGCTCCGAACACCCGCCCGGGCCGCTTCACCATTCTTGAGCACCTCGACCTCTCCCCCTCAGCGATCAGGGACGCGTACGCCGACTATGTCCAAGCCGTCAACAGCTGACCCCGCCACGAAGGGCTCGCCCCCGGCCCCGGTGGATCTGACCCGCCGCCCCTCCGTCGAGGAGCTGCGCGCGGTGATCCACCCGGAGGGCATGCTCCAGCGCCGCAGCGCGGAGCACTGGGCGGGCCGCCTCTACATGCGGCGGATCTCGCTGCGGATCACCCGCGTGCTCTCCACCGTGACGGCGATCACGCCCAACGGTCTGACCTACCTGATGATGCTGACCGGCATCCTGGCCGGTGCCGCGCTGATCGTCCCGGGCCTCACCGGCGCGGTCCTCGGCGCCCTGCTCATCCAGGTCTACCTGCTGCTGGACTGCGTGGACGGCGAGGTCGCCCGCTGGCGCCGGCAGACCTCGCTCACCGGCGTCTACCTGGACCGGGTCGGCCACTACATGTCCGAGGCGGCCCTCCTGACCGGTCTCGGCCTGCGCGGCTGCGACCTCTTCCACCGGAGCGGCACCGCCTCGCACTGGGAGTGGGCCTTCCTCGGCACGCTCGCCGCGCTCGGCGCCATCCTGATCAAGTCCGAGACGGACCTGGTGGACGTGGCCCGGGCCCGCAGCGGTCTCACGGCGGTCGAGGACAGCGCCTCGGTGCCGCGTTCCTCCGGCGTGGCCAGGGCCCGCCGGGCGGCCTCCTTCCTCAAGTTCCACCGGCTGGTGGGCGCGGTCGAGGCCTCGCTGCTCATCCTCGCCGCGGGCGTCGCGGACGCCGTGCACGGCGGACTGCTCTTCACCCGGCTCGCGGTGGTCGTGCTGGCCGCGATCGCGATGCTGCAGACCGTGCTGCACCTGCTGAGCATCGTCCTCTCCAGCAGGCTCCGGTGAGCGCCGTGACGGAGCACCTCCCGGCCGCCGCCGACACCTTCCGGCTCGGCGCGGTCATCATCACCATGGGCAACCGCCCGGCCGAGCTGAACGCCCTGATCGAGTCGGTCCGCGCCCAGGAGGGCCCGACCGTCGAACTGGCCGTGGTCGCCAACGGCGCCCCGCTGCCGCCGCTGCCGCCGGGCGTGCGCAGCGTCGAGCTGCCGGAGAACCTCGGCATCCCGGGCGGCCGCAACGTCGGCATCGAGCTGTTCGGCAAGGACGGCCGGGAGGTCGACGCCGTCCTCTTCCTGGACGACGACGGCCGGCTCCCGGGCACCGACTCGGCCCGGCTGCTGCGCGAGGCCTTCAGCGCCGACCCGGAGCTGGGGATCGTCAGCTTCCGGATCGCCGACCCCGACACCGGCGTCACCCAGCGCCGGCACGTCCCCCGGCTGCGCGCCAGCGACCCGCTGCGCTCCTCCCGGGTGACCACCTTCCTGGGCGGCGCGAGCGCCGTGCGCTGCACGGTGTTCGAACAGGCAGGCCAGCTGCCCGCCGAGTTCTTCTACGCGCACGAGGAGACCGACCTCGCCTGGCGCGCGCTGGACGCCGGCTGGGCCATCGACTACCGGGCGGACGTGGTGCTCCACCACCCGACCACCTCGCCCGCCCGGCACGCCACGTACTTCCACAACGTGGCCCGCAACAGGGTGTGGCTCGCCAGACGGAACCTTCCGGCCCTGTTCGTGCCTCTCTATCTGGGAACCTGGTTCCTGCTGACCCTGGCCCGCCGCCCCTCCCCGGAGGCGCTGAAGGCCTGGTGGGGCGGGTTCCGGGCGGGCTGGCGCGAACCCTGCGGTACGCGGCGGCCCATGCGATGGCGTACCGTTTGGCGACTGACCAGGCTGGGCCGACCGCCGGTCATCTGATCGTACGGTCGGGCGGCCCCGCGATGATTTGAACCGTACGGTTCAGTCGTCGTACGGTCGTCCGATCGCAGCGGCCGGTGACCACGCACCGGCCGGACTCCCCCGTGATCCGAGTGGATCCCCCTCGGCGGAAGGCCGGCGGACCCCCGTCGACCGGCCTCCCCGACGATCCCGCGCGAAGGACGAATGTGTCGACAGTGAGTGAACCCGTCAGCCTCTCAGCCCCGAGGGGGGCGGACGCGGGCCTGACCCCCAAGCAGCTTGCGGACAAGTACGGTCTCGCGGTCAGCGGCAGACGACCCGGCCTCGTCGCCTACACCAAGCAGCTGTGGGCCCGCCGGCACTTCATCTGGGCCTTCGCCACCGCCCGCCTGGTGGCCCAGTACACCGACGCCAAGCTCGGCCAGCTCTGGCAGGTCGTGACCCCGCTGCTGAACTGCGCGGTGTTCTACCTGGTCTTCGGTGTGATCCTGCGCAGCAAGGACGGGTTCCCGGACGGCACGTACACCGCGTGGCTCTGCATCGGTGTCTTCGTCTTCCAGTTCACCCAGAACGCGGTGCAGTCCGGCACCCGGGCGATCTCCGACAACCTCGGCCTGATCCGGGCCCTGCACTTCCCGCGTGCCTCGCTGCCGATCGCCTTCACGGTGATCCAGCTCCAGCAGCTGATGATCTCGATGGTGGTGCTGGTCGGCGTGGTGCTGGCCAGCGGCATCGAGCCCGGCCGGACCTGGCTCGCGGTGGCCCCGGCGCTCGTCCTGCAGTCGATGTTCAACACCGGGGTGGCCCTGGTGATGGCGCGGATCGGTTCCAAGACCAGTGACATCTCCCAGCTGATCCCGTTCGCGATGCGCGCCTGGATGTTCCTCTCCGGCGTGATGTTCAGCATCCAGGACAAGATCAACGGCTGGCCGGAGTTCTGGCAGAAGGTGATGCAGCTCAACCCGGCCTCGGTCTACATGGACCTGATCCGGCACGCCTTCGCGCCGGTCATCTACAACAAGCACGTCCCCCAGCACCAGGTGCTCCCGCCGCACCAGTGGGCGTACGGCATCGCCTGGGCGGTCGGGATGTTCGTGATCGGATACGTCTTCTTCTGGAAGGCCGAGGAGGAGTACGGCCGTGGCTGACACCGACCTGCGAAAGGGCCTGACCGTGCAGGACAGCGACGTCGCCCGCGAGCCCACCGTCGTCGTCGACGACGTGCACATCGTCTACCGGGTGCACGGCGCCGGCTCCGGCAAGGGCAGCGCCACCTCCGCGATCAGCCGGATCATCAGCCGCAAGCGCTCCGCGGGCGTGCGCGAGGTGCACGCGGTGCGCGGGATCAGCTTCACCGCGTACAAGGGCGAGGCGATCGGCCTGATCGGCTCCAACGGCTCCGGCAAGTCGACCATGCTGGCCGCCATCGCGGGCCTGCTGCCGACCGAGAAGGGCGGCATCTACACCAACGGCCAGCCCTCGCTGCTGGGCGTCAACGCGGCGCTGATGAACGAGCTCACCGGCGAGCGCAACGTCGTCCTCGGCTGCCTGGCGATGGGGATGACCCCGGCCCAGGTGCGGGAGCGCTACCAGGACATCGTCGAGTTCTCGGGCATCAACGACAAGGGCGACTTCATCTCCCTGCCGATGCGCACCTACTCCTCCGGCATGGGCGCCCGCCTGCGGTTCTCCATCGCCGCGGCGAAGACCCACGACGTGCTGCTGATCGACGAGGCGCTGGCCACCGGCGACCAGGCGTTCCAGCAGCGCAGCAAGAAGCGGATCGACGAGCTGCGCGGCTCGGCCGGTACGGTCTTCCTGGTCAGCCACGACAACAGCTCGATCCGCGAGGTCTGCGAGCGGACCATCTGGATCGAGGCCGGCGAGCTGGTGATGGACGGCCCGACCGAGGAGGTCGTGAGCCGCTACGAGCGCGGCGACCGGCCGTAGGACCGCAGGGCCCCGCACGGAGGGCCGGTGACCGGGGCAGCCCGGCCGCCGGCCCTCCGTCGTTCCCCGGCCCGCCCGACCCCGGGTGGGACCCCGCCGTCCCCCGGGTGGCCCGCCGCTGCCCGGGTGAGCGCCCCGCGCGCCGGGTGGGGCGCCCTTTTCCGGCGCGGGCGGTGGTGTCAGGCTGTAAGGCGCGGGGGTGGTGTGTCGCAGGTGACCCCCGATATCGGACGCGTGTCCGACTCGGGCCGGTCGTACCGAGCGGTGTAGAACGGGGGAGTGACAGCAGTGTCGGCTTCGGCCCAGCCCAGTAGTGAGTCCCGGCCCGGCGACGGGACGGCGGACGGTCCAGCGGGAGTGACCCTGGACAAGGCGAGCGCGGAGAACTTCCCGGTCGCCCCGTTCTTCCTGCCCGCCGCCTGGCGCGACGACCTGATGGCCGTCTACGGCTTCGCCCGGCTGGTGGACGACGCCGGCGACGGCGACCTCGCCGACCCGGCCGGCGCCGCCCGGCTGCTCGGGGTGGCCGGGCGGCCCCCCGCCACCACCCCTTCGGCCCAGCCCGCCCCGCCGGGTCCGGACGAGGTCGCCTTCCGGCTCGCACTGCTCGACGGGCTGGAGCGGGACCTCGACCGGGTCTTCGAGACCGCCCTGCGCCCCGCGGCCGCCGAGGCGCCCCGCCACCCGCTGATGCGCGCGCTCGTCCCGCTGGTGGACCGGCACGCGCTGACCCCGGAGCCGTTCCGCCGTCTGATCGAGGCCAACCGGGTGGACCAGACCACCGCCCGCTACGCCACCTACCGGGACCTGGTCGGCTACTGCACGCTCTCCGCCGACCCGGTGGGCCGGCTGGTGCTGGCCATCGCGGGCGTCTCCACGCCCGAGCGGATCGAGCTCTCCGACGCCGTCTGCAGCGGCCTCCAGGTGGTCGAGCACCTCCAGGACGTCGCCGAGGACCTCGCCCGCGGCCGGATCTACCTCCCGGCCGAGGACCTGGCCCGCTTCGGCGTCACCGAGGCCGACCTCGCCGCCCCGTCCGCCGGCGGCGCGGTGCGTGAGCTGGTCGCCTTCGAGGTCGGACGGGCCCGCACCCTGCTGGACCGCGGCGCGCCGTTGGT
Organism: Kitasatospora sp. NPDC001603; assembly: GCF_040298365.1. Classification (NCBI taxonomy): domain Bacteria; kingdom Bacillati; phylum Actinomycetota; class Actinomycetes; order Kitasatosporales; family Streptomycetaceae; genus Kitasatospora; species Kitasatospora sp. NPDC001603. The sequence continues at coordinate 43,444 of NZ_JBEPAA010000035.1, read as the reverse complement.
AGGTACGGTTCGGGGGAGGCTTCGACTGCTCCTGGCGGGATTCACCGCCGGCGGGTACGCGGCCCTGGCCGCCATCGAGGGCGCCGGGTATGACGTGCTCGCCCAGCAGACGAAGCCCGACAAGCGCCGCCTCGCAGCGAAGGCGGCGGCCATCTTCGCGAAGGGAAGGTGAACGCCCGAGTGGCGGCATCACCACTGGCGTCGGCGCAGGTCATGGCGGCGTACCGGTACTGCGAGGCAGTCACCGGACTGCAGGCCCGCAACTTCAGCTACGGCATCCGCCTGCTGCCGGAGCCGAAGCGGCTGGCCATGTCGGCCCTGTACGCCCTGGCGCGGCGGGTCGACGACATCGGCGACGGCGAGCTCCCCGCGGACCGCAAGGCCGAGGCACTGCTGCGCACGCGCGAGCTGCTGGACGAGATCCGCGCGGGGTCGGTGTCGGAGGACGACACCGACCCGATCAAGGTCGCCCTGGCGGACACCGCCCGGCGCTTCCCGATCCCGCTCGGCGGCTTCGACGAGCTGATCGACGGCGTCGAGATGGACCTGAAGGGCGCCGAGTACCAGACGTACGAGGAGCTCAAGGTCTACTGCCGCTGCGTCGCCGGCGCGATCGGCCGGATCTCGCTCGGCGTGTACGGCTGCGACGACCCCGAGCGCGGGGCCCGGTACGCCGACACGCTGGGCCTGGCGCTCCAGCTCACCAACATCCTGCGCGACCTGCGCGAGGACGCCCTCAACGGCCGCACCTACCTGCCCGCGGAGGACCTCGTCCGGTTCGGCTGCGAGCGGGGCTTCGCGCTGCCCAGGCCGCCGGCCGGCGCCGACTTCACCGGTCTGGTCGCCTTCGAGGCGGCCCGGGCCCAGGCCGCCTTCGAGGAGGGCCTGCGACTGCTGCCGATGCTCGACCGCCGCAGCCGCGCCTGCACCGCGGCGATGGCCGGGATCTACCACCGGCTGCTCGGCCGGATCGCGGCCGACCCGGAGTCGGTGCTGCGCGGCCGGGTCTCGCTGCCGGGCTGGGAAAAGGCGTACGTGGCGCTTTCCGGGCTCGCCGGGGGGCGTTCTTGATTCTCGCCGCACTTCTGTCACGCTGTGTCAGCGGGGAATCACTTATGGGTAGAGCCGTGTTGACCACCGTGTTGGGCACGACCGTGTTGACCACGAGCGCCCCGGACCGGACCGGGTCGGGCGCCGGACGTGAGGGGGAGGGCCGATGACCGGGCGAGCCGATGCCGCGCGCCCGGCCGCCGTCGTGGTCGGCGGCGGCCTGGCGGGCATCACCACCGCGCTCCGGCTGGCCGAGGCCGACCACCGGGTCACCCTCGTCGAGGGCCGTCCCCGGCTGGGCGGCCTGGCCTTCTCGTTCCAGCGCGGCGAGCTGACCGTCGACAACGGCCAGCACGTCTACCTGCGCTGCTGCACCGCCTACCGGGGCCTGCTGGACCGGCTCGGCGCGAGCCGGCTGGTCCACCTCCAGGATCGGCTGGACGTTCCGGTGCTCGGCGTGTCCGGGCCCGCGGCCGCGCCGGTGCGCACGCTCGGCCGGCTCCGCCGGGCGGGCCTGCCCGTCCCGCTGCACCTGGCCGCCAGCCTGGCCACCTACCCGCACCTGGCGCCCGCCGACCGGGCCCGGGTGGTCCGCGGCGCGATCGCGCTCCAGGGCCTCGACCTCGCCGATCCGGCGCTGGACGCGGTCTCGTTCGGTGACTGGCTGCGCCGCCACGGGCAGAACGAGCGCACCATCGCCGCGCTCTGGGACCTGGTCGGCGTGGCCACCCTGAACGCCCGGGCCGACCAGGTGTCGCTGGCGCTGGCCGCGATGGTCTTCAAGACCGGCCTGCTCTCCGATCCGGGCGCCTCCGACATCGGCATGGCAGCCGTCCCGCTCGGCGTGATCCACCACGACCGGGCGCTCGCCGAGCTGGAGCGCGCCGGCGTGCAGGTACTGCTGCGAGCCCGGGCGACCGAGCTCAAGCCGTCCGCCCCGCAGCACGCCGTCCGGCTGGAGAGCGGCGAGCTGCTCACCGCCGACACGGTGGTGCTGGCCGGCGCCCAGGACACCGCCGCCGCCCTGCTGCCGCCCGACGCCGTCGACGCCCAGCAGCGGCTGGCCGGCTTCGGCACCGCGCCGATCCTCAACGTGCACGTGGTCTACGACCGCAAGGTGCTGCGGCGCCCGTTCTTCGCCGCGCTCGGCTCGCCGGTGCAGTGGGTCTTCGACCGCACCGCGCACTCCGGGCTGGCCGCCACCGAGCTGGGCCGCGCCCACCCCGGGGCCCAGTACCTGGCGCTCTCCCAGTCCGCCGTCCAGGACGAGATCGACCTGCCGGTGGCCGAGCTGCGCCGCCGCTACCTGCCCGAGCTGGCCCGGCTGCTCCCCGCCGCCGGCGGGGCCGAGGTGCTGGACTTCTTCGTCACCCGCGAGCGCACCGCCACCTTCGACCCGGCCCCGGGCACGGCCGCCGTCCGCCCGACGGCCCGGACGCACGTCCCCGGCCTGCTGCTGGCCGGCGCGTGGACGGCCACCGGGTGGCCCGCGACCATGGAGGGCGCCGTCCGCAGCGGCCACGCCGCGGCCGACGCGGCGCTCGCCGGCGCCGGCACCCGGCTCCCGGTGGACCGCGGCGACGGGAGGTGGCCCCGGTGACCCAGGGCCCCGCCGCCGGTCCCGGCGACCCCGCGAGATCCGGCCGCCCCACCGCCGGCCGCACCGGTCTCATCGACATCGCAAGCGCCCGGCCGTCCCGCGCGGCCCGGCACCACCAGGGAGAGGGAACGCACGTGGAGTCACGCACCGGCACTGCCGTCGGAGGCACGGCGCACGCCGAACCGGTCTCGGTGCCGGAGCTGCTCGCCCGCAGCCGCACGCTCTGCACCCCGCCGTTGCGGGCCGCCGTCGCCCGTTTGGCCGCACCGATGGACACCGTCGGGGCCTACCACTTCGGCTGGATCGACCGGGACGGCACGCCGGCCGCGGGGGACGGCGGCAAGGCCGTGCGCCCCGCCCTGGCCCTGCTCTCGGCCCAGGCCGTCGGCGCCCCGGCGGAGGCCGGTGTGCCCGGTGGGGTGGCCGTTGAACTGGTGCACAACTTCTCCCTGCTCCATGATGATCTGATGGACGGTGACGAGACCAGACGGCACCGGGCCACCGCCTGGACGGTCTTCGGACCGGCCCAGGCGATCCTGGTGGGCGACGCCCTGGCGACGCTCGGTACCGAGGTGCTGCTCGACGCGGCCACCGCCGGTGGCACGAGCCCCGCCGACGCCGCGCGCGCCGTCCGGCTCCTCACCACCGCCACCCGTCGGCTCATCGACGGCCAGGCCATGGACGTCGCCTTCGAACAGCGGGACAGCGTCACCGTCGCCGAGTGCCTGGAGATGGAGGGCGGCAAGACCGCCGCCCTGCTCGCCGCCGCCTCCGCGATCGGCGCCGTCCTGGCCGGCGCCGACGACCGGGTCTCGGACGCCCTCCAGCGCTACGGCCACCACCTCGGACTGGCCTTCCAGGCGGTGGACGACCTGCTCGGCATCTGGGGCGCCACCGAGGTCACCGGCAAGCCGCACTGGGGGGACCTCCGCCAGCGCAAGAAGTCCCTGCCGGTGGCCGCGGCCCTCGCCGAGGGCGGCCCGGCCTCGCGCCGGCTCGCCGAACAGCTGGCCGACCCCTCGGGGCGCGGCGAGGAGAGCGAGCCCGAGCTCGCCGCCCGCGCCGCGCTGATCGAGCAGGCCGGCGGCCGTGCCTGGACCCAGGAGGAGGCCCGCCGCCAGCACACGACTGCCCTCGCCGCTCTGGACGAGGTGCCCATGCCCGATGTGGTGCGCGAGCACTTCGTCGCACTCGCCGAATTCGTGGTGGTACGAGAGAGGTGACGTTACGTTGACAGCAACCGCGGACGGCCGGCTCGACCCTGAGTACGATTCCGAGCCGGTCGCGGTGGGCGACCGCCCCCCGGCGCTGCTGAGCGCCGGTCGGTCGGCCGACCGGCCCGACCAGGAGCAGGACGGTCCGCTCTCGGCCGAGGAGGCACTGGCGCGCGCCACCACCCACCTGCTCTCGCTGCAGAGCTCCGAGGGCTGGTGGAAGGGCGACCTGGAGACCAACGTCACCATGGACGCCGAGGACTTACTGCTCCGGCAGTTCCTCGGGATCCGGACGGAGGAGCAGACCAAGGCCACCGCCGAGTGGATCCGCTCCCAGCAACGGGAGGACGGCACCTGGTCCACCTTCCACGGCGGACCGGCGGAGCTCTCCACCACGGTCGAGGCCTACGTCGCCCTCAAGCTCGCCGGTGACGATCCCGACGCCCCGCACATGCTCGCCGCCGCCCGCTACGTCCGGTCCGCCGGCGGCATCGCGGCCGCCCGGGTCTTCACCCGGATCTGGCTGGCCCTCTTCGGCTGGTGGCCCTGGGCGCGGCTGCCCGAGATGCCACCGGAGATCATCTTCCTGCCCAAGTGGCTCCCGCTGAACATCTACGCCTTCGGATGCTGGGCCCGGCAGACCATCGTGCCGCTCACCATCGTCTCGGCGCACCGCCCGGTGCGCCCCGCGCCGTTCCCGCTGACCGAGTTGCACACCGACCCGGAGAACCCCTTCCCCGAGCGCCCGCTCGCCCCCGCCACCACCTGGGACGGCGTCTTCGAACGCCTGGACAAGGTGCTGCACGCCTACCACCGCCGGGCGCTGCGCCCACTGCGCCGGCTCGCCCTCTCGCAGGCCTGCCGCTGGATCGTCGAGCGGCAGGAGGCGGACGGCTGCTGGGGCGGCATCCAGCCGCCCGCCGTCTACTCGCTGATCGCCCTGCACCTGGAGGGCTACGAACTCGACCATCCGGTGATGCGGGCCGGGCTCTCCTCCTTCGACCGCTTCACCGTGCACACCGAGGACGGCCGGCGCTGGCTGGAGGCCTGCCAGTCCCCGGTCTGGGACACCTGCCTGGCCACCATCGCGCTGGCCGACGCCGGGCTGCCGGCCGATCACCCCGCGCTGGTCTCGGCCGTCGACTGGATGCTCGCCGAGGAGATCACCCGGCGCGGCGACTGGTCCGTCCAGCGGCCCTCGCTCGCCCCCGGCGGCTGGGCGTTCGAATTCGAGAACGACACCTACCCCGACATCGACGACACCGCCGAGGTGGTGCTCGCCCTGCGCCGGGTGGCCCACCCCGATCCCGCCAAGGTGACCGGCGCGGTCGACCGCGGGGTCGGCTGGAACCTCGGCATGCAGTCCAAGAACGGCGCCTGGGGCGCCTTCGACGTCGACAACACCAGCACCCTGCCCAACAAGCTGCCGTTCTGCGACTTCGGCGAGGTGGTCGACCCGCCGTCCGCCGACGTCACCGCCCACGTGGTGGAGATGCTCGCCGAGGTCGGCAAGGGCAAGGACCCCCGCACCCGCCGGGGCGTGGAGTGGCTGCTGCGCAACCAGGAGGCCGACGGCTCCTGGTTCGGCCGCTGGGGCACCAACTACATCTACGGCACCGGCTCGGTGCTGCCCGCCCTGGTCGCGGCCGGCGTCCCGGACGAGCACCCGGCGATCCGCCGCGCCGTCCGCTGGCTGGAGGACCGGCAGAACACCGACGGCGGCTGGGGCGAGGACATGCGCTCCTACGAGGACCCGGCCCGCTGGGCCGGGCGCGGCGACTCCACCGCCTCGCAGACCGCGTGGGCGCTGATGGCGCTGCTCGCGGCCGGCGAGGGCCCGGACGGCCGGGCCAACCCGGCGGTCGTGCGCGGGGTCGACTGGCTGGCCCGCACCCAGCTGCCCGAGGGCACCTGGGACGAGCCGCAGTTCACCGGGACGGGCTTCCCGTGGGACTTCTCCATCAACTACCACCTCTACCGGCTGGTCTTCCCGGTCACCGCGCTCGGCCGGTACCTGCACGGCACTCCCGCCACCGGCCGGGACAGCGTCCCCGGCGCCAAGGGCGCCCCGGCCGGCGGCAGCCCGGTGATCGGGGCGGTCCGGTGAAGCCCGCTCCGCTGCTGGTGCTCTGCGCACTCGGCCCCGAGGTCTGGGCCCTGCGCGGAGGGGACTGGCGCGGCGCCGCCGGCGGGCCGCCGGTACTGGTCCGCACCGGTGTCGGTCGCCGCCGGGCCGCCCACACGGTCAGACGGCTGCTCACCTCGGCCCCCGGCGGCTACGGCGCCGTCGTGGTGGCCGGATTCGGCGCGGCCGTCGCGCCGGGAATAACACCCGGTGACGTGATCGTCGCGGACGGCGTGCGCGATGCCGAGGGGAACCTCTTCGCGGTCGACTCCGGGCCCGAGCTCAGCCGGGCGCTGAAGACGCGCGGGCTGACGGCCCACACCGGCGTGCACCACACCGCCGACCACGTGGTGCGCGGTCTGGAGCGGCGCGCCCTGCACCTGCAGGGCGCACTCGCCGTCGACATGGAGGCCGCGGCGGTCCTCGCCGCCCTCCAGGAGATCCGCCCGGCCCTGCCCGCCGCCGTCCTGCGGGTGGTGGTCGACACCCCCGAGCGCGAGCTGCTGCGCCCGGTCACCCTGCCGGCCGGCGTCCGCGCCTGGCGGACGCTGCGGGCCACCGTGCCCGCGCTGGTCGACTGGCACGAGCAGAACCGGCCGCGGCAGGCAGGCCCGCGGTCCGCAAGCCTCAACCACCCCACACCCTCGACGCTCCCTCAGGAGGCGAGCTAGCCATGGCCATGCCGTTGCGCCAAACCGTGCGGGTCGGCACCTACCTCATGCAGCAGAAGCTCAAGCGGCGGGACAAGTTCCCACTGATCGTCGAGCTGGAGCCGCTCTTCGCCTGCAACCTCGCCTGTGAGGGGTGCGGCAAGATCCAGCACCCGGCGGGTGTGCTGAAGCAGCGGATGCCGGTCGCCCAGGCGGTCGGCGCGGTGCTGGAGTCGGGCGCCCCGATGGTCTCGATCGCCGGCGGCGAGCCGCTGATGCACCCGCAGATCGACGAGATCGTCCGCCAGCTGGTGGCGCGCCGCAAGTACGTCTTCCTCTGCACCAACGCGCTGCTGCTGCGCAAGAAGCTGGACAAGTTCACCCCCTCGCCGTACTTCACCTTCACCGTGCACATCGACGGGCTGCGTGAGCGGCACGACGCCTCGGTGGCCAAGGAGGGGACCTTCGACGAGGCGGTGGAGGCGATCAAGGAGGCCAAGCGGCGCGGCTTCCGGGTCACCACCAACAGCACCTTCTTCAACACCGACACCCCGCAGACCATCATCGACGTGCTGGACTACCTCAACGACGACCTCAAGGTCGACGAGATGATGATCTCTCCGGCGTTCGCCTACGAGAAGGCGCCCGACCAGGAGCACTTCCTCGGCGTGGAGCAGACCAGGGAGCTCTTCCGCAAGACCTTCTCCGGCGGCAACCGGCGCCGCTGGCGGCTCAACCACAGCCCGCTCTTCCTGGACTTCCTGGAGGGCAAGGTCGACTTCGAGTGCACCGCCTGGGGCATCCCCAACTACTCGCTCTTCGGCTGGCAACGCCCCTGCTACCTGATGGCCGACGGGTACGTGCCCACCTACCGCGAACTGATCGAGAAGACCGACTGGTCGAAGTACGGCCGCGGCAAGGACGCGCGCTGCGCCAACTGCATGGCGCACTGCGGCTACGAGCCGACCGCCGTCCTCGCCACCATGGGCTCGCTCAAGGAGTCGCTGCGCGCGCTCACGGAGACCGTCGGCGCCAACCGCGGTCACTGACCGCGCCCCGCCCGGCACGGGGCCGCCCCCGTGCCGGGCGGTCCTGCCACAGGGGGGGCACCACAGCACTGCTCCGAGTCGTGAGGTGAACACATGCCACTGCTCTCCGGCGTCACGTCCCCGGCCGACCTCAGAAAGATCCCGGCCGCCGACCTCCCACTCCTCGCCGACGAGATCCGCGCCTTCCTGATCGATGCCGTCACCCGGACCGGAGGCCACCTCGGCCCGAACCTCGGGGTCGTGGAGCTGACCATCGCGCTGCACCGGGTGTTCGACTCGCCCTACGACCGGATCGTCTGGGACACCGGCCATCAGAGCTACGTCCACAAACTGCTCACCGGGCGGCAGGACTTCTCGAAACTGCGTTCCAGGGGAGGCCTGTCCGGCTATCCCTCGCGTGCGGAGTCCGAGCACGACCTGGTCGAGAACTCGCACGCCTCCACCGCCCTCTCCTACGCCGACGGCCTCGCCAAGGCCGCCCAGCTGCTCGGCCAGCACGACCGGCAGACCGTCGCGGTGATCGGTGACGGCGCGCTCACCGGCGGGCTCGCCTGGGAGGCGCTCAACAACATCGCCGAGGCGCGGGACCGCCCGCTGGTGATCGTCGTCAACGACAACGAGCGCTCCTACGCCAGGACCATCGGCGGCCTCGCCCACCACCTCGCCACGCTGCGCACCACCCAGGGGTACGAGCGCTTCCTCGCCCTCGGCAAGGAAGCGCTGCAGCGCACCCCCCTGGTCGGGCAGCCGATCTTCGACGCGCTGCACGGCGCCAAGAAGGGGTTCAAGGACGCCTTCGCCCCGCAGGGCATGTTCGAGGACCTCGGGCTCAAGTACCTCGGCCCGATCGACGGCCACGACCTGGGCGCCGTCGAGCAGGCGCTGCGCCAGGCTCGCGGCTTCGGCGGCCCGGTCATCGTCCACTGCCTGACCGTCAAGGGCCGCGGCTACGGCCCGGCCGAGCAGGACGAGGCGGACCGCTTCCACGCCGTCAACCCGATCGACCCGTACACCTGCCTGCCCATCGCGCCCAGTGCCGGGGTCTCCTGGACGTCGGTGTTCGGCGAGGAGATGCTCGCGCTCGGCGCCGAGCGGCCGGACGTGGTAGCGATCACCGCCGCGATGCTCCAGCCGGTCGGGCTGGCGAAGTTCGCCAGGGCCCACCCGGAGCGGACCTTCGACGTGGGGATCGCCGAGCAGCACGCCGTGACCAGTGCGGCGGGGCTGGCCACCGGCGGGCTGCACCCGGTGGTCGCGGTCTACGCGACCTTCCTCAACCGGGCCTTCGACCAGGTCCTGATGGACGTCGCCCTGCACCGGCTGGGCGTGACCTTCGTCCTCGACCGCTCCGGGGTGACCGGGCCGGACGGGGCCTCGCACAACGGCATGTGGGACATGTCGATCCTCCAGGTCGTCCCCGGCCTGCGGCTGGCGGCCCCGCGCGACGCCGACCAGCTGCGGGCCCAGCTGCGCGAGGCGGTGGAGGTGACGGACGCGCCGACGGTGGTCCGGTTCCCCAAGGGGAACATCGGGCCGGCCGTCCCGGCCGTGGAGCGGATCGGCGGCGTCGACGTGCTGCTCCGGACCGGCGAGCTGCCGGAGATCCTGCTGGTCGCGGTGGGCACCATGGCGGGCGCCGGGCTGGACGCGGCGCGCCTGCTGCTGGCCGAGGGGTTCACCGCGACGGTCGTCGACCCGCGCTGGGTCAAGCCGGTCGACCCGGCCCTGCCCGCGCTGGCCGCCGCGCACCGGCTGGTCGTCACGGTCGAGGACAACGGCCGGACCGGCGGCGTCGGCGCGGCGGTCGCCCAGGCGCTGCGGGACGCCGACGTGGACGTCCCGGTGCGGGTGCTCGGCCTGCCGCAGGAGTTCCTCGGCCACGCCGCCCGGGGCGAGATCCTGGAGGAGGCCGGGCTGACCGGCACCGGGGTCGCCGCGCAGACCGCGGCCTTCGCCAAGAACCTGCTACCGACCCGAGGAGCGAACCAGCGCCATGCAGGCTGACCCCGGCAACGAACCCCGCTTCGACCTCGCCGCCCTGCTCGCCGAGCGCGGGGGCGAACGGTACGAGCTGCACAGCCGCCACCTGAATCCGCAGCTGCCGCGGATGCTGCACACCATCGGCTTCGACAAGTACTACGAGCGCGCCGAGGGCCCGTACTTCTACGACGCCGAGGGCAACGAGTACCTCGACATGCTCGCCGGGTTCGGCATCTTCGCGCTCGGCCGGCACCACCCGGTGGTGCGCGGGGCCGTCCAGCAGGTGATGGACCTCGACCTGCCGGACCTGGTCCGGTTCGACTGTTCGCCGCTGCCCGGCCTGCTCGCGGAGCGGCTGCTCTCGTACGCGCCGGGGCTGGACCGGGTCTTCTTCGGCAACAGCGGCACCGAGGCGGTCGAGACGGCCCTGAAGTTCGCCCGCTACGCCACCGGGCGCCGGCGCGTGCTCTACGCCGACCACGCCTTCCACGGGCTGACCACCGGTTCGCTCTCGGTCAACGGCGAGAGCGGGTTCCGCAAGGGCTTCGATCCGCTGCTGCCGGACACCGCGATCCCGCTCGGCGACCTCGGGGCACTGGCCAAGGAGCTGAAGAAGGGCGACGTCGCGGCCCTGATCGTGGAGCCGATCCAGGGCAAGGGCGTGCTGGCCCCGCCGCCCGGCTGGCTGCGGGCGGCACAGGAACTCCTGCACGAGCACAAGGCGCTGCTGATCTGCGACGAGGTGCAGACCGGCATCGGCCGGACCGGGGAGTTCTTCGCCTACCAGCACGAGGAGGGCGTGCTGCCCGACCTGGTCTGCGCGGCCAAGGCGCTCTCCGGCGGCTACGTCCCGGTCGGGGCGACGCTCGGCAAGGGCTGGATCTTCGAGAAGGTCTACTCCTCGATGGACCGGGTGCTGGTGCACTCGGCCAGCTTCGGCTCCAACGCGCAGGCGATGGCGGCGGGCCTGGCGACCCTGGAGGTGATGCGGGACGAGAAGGTGGTCGAGAACGCCCGCGCCGTCGGGGACCGGTTCCGGGAGCGGCTGGCGGCGCTGGTCGACCGGTACGAGCTGCTGGCCGAGGTCCGCGGCCGGGGCCTGATGATCGGCATCGAGTTCGGCCGGCCGAAGTCGCTGAAGCTGCGGACCGGGTGGACGGCGCTGCAGGCGGCCCGCAAGGGCCTGTTCGCCCAGATGGTGGTCGTCCCGCTGCTGCAGCGGCACCGTATCCTCACCCAGGTCTCCGGCGACCACCTGGAGGTGATCAAGCTGATCCCGCCGCTGATCATCACCGACCGGGACGTGGACCGGTTCATCGACGCCTTCACCGACGTGATGGACGACGCGCACCGCGGGAGCGGCCTGATGTGGGACTTCGGGCGGACGCTGGTGAAGCAGGCGGTCGGCAACCGCTGAGCGGGCCGGGCCGCGGCGGAGTGGGAAGTCGGCCGGGCCGACTTCCCACTCCGTGGGAGACACCGCGTCAGAGCTCGGTCCGGCGGCGCCGGATGACGATGACGAGATCGACCACGGCGAACAGGGTGAGGAGCCCGCAGGCCACCGCGAATCCGGTGAGCGTGCCCCGGCCGGGCGCGCCGTACGCCGGGGCGTTGGCGGCCCATATCGCGAAAGCCACCGTCGCGACGGCGAACAGCGGGGTGAAGGTCAGGGAGAGCAGATAGCGCAGCTTGAGGTCGCTCCGGGCGGTACTGGGCTCGGTGCCGCTGCGCCAGCGCCGCGGCGTCGTGGCTCGCATACCCGCGCACCTCCCGTCGGACGGGATCCGGTCTACGATTCCAGCGTACGTCCGGGTACGAGCGGGGGAGGGGCGATGCCGGAAGCGGACGCGGAGGGCTACGCGGGCCTGCGGGTCGAGCGGGCGCGGGAGCTGGCCCACCGGGACGGCTGGACCTCGGTGCGGGTCCTCCGGCCGGGGGCGATGATGACCATGGACCACCGCGAGGGGCGGCTCAACCTCGCGGTGCGCGACGGGGTCGTGGAACGCAGCTGGGAGGGGTGAGCGCCGGCCCCCGGCGCCGGGCGGCCCGCTGTTCGAGGGCGGTCACCAGGGGCTCCAGGAGAGGCAGCGAGAGCAGCACCAGCAGGCCCGCGGCCCAGCCGGCCAGGACGTCGGTGACCCAGTGGGTGCCCAGGTAGATCGTGGTGAGCCCGACCGAAGCGGCGGTGGCGCCGGCGAGCACCGCGCCGCCGCGCCGCCACCGGACCGCCAGGTAGGCCAGGACGCCCCAGGTGACCACCGCGTTGGCGGTGTGCCCGGAGGGGAATATGGTGCCGCCGGAGAAGAGTTCGGGCGAGCCGACGTAGTGCGCGTAGTGGGGGCCCAGCCGGCCGGTGACGATCTTCACCGCGCCCACCGTGACGTTGAGCAGTAGCAGGGCCGCCCCCATCACCAGCAGCGGGCGCAGGCGCCGCAGCCGGAGGGCGCGCCAGCCGAGCCAGGCGAAGGCCGCCACGGCGGACGGGCCGCGCTGCCCGGCCACCACCCAGTTGTCGAGCAGCGGCTGCGGCCCGGGCCACCGTTCGTAGGGGCGGGCGAGGCGCACCGCCCAGTCGAGGTCGACCAGCGGGGTGTCGAGGAGGACGCCCGCCACCACCATCAGGTAACCGAGCGAGGTGAGGGCCAGCAGCCCCGCGCGCCGTCGGCCGAGCGGGGGCCAGCCGGGTTCTCCGGAGGTGCGGCGGGAGCGCTTGCCGCGGGCGTTCGGGTTCTCCTGCACTTCACTCGGCGCTCGCACGCGGGTGACCCTACCCAGTGGACCGGCGTGACTCCCGGTGGAATTCGGAATTCTTCGGAGCGGCGTTTGAATGACCGGATCGCCCTCGCTCCAGTCCGATTTCCCGATATTCCCCTGTCGAATGTGCAAGCGAACACCGATCGCCCATTCTCAAGGGCGGGCAAAACACACGGAGTGGGAGACCGGCCACGCCGGTTCCCACTCCGTGGTAACCCTGTGTAGGTTCGATGGCTCAGTCGAGGGGGCCGCCGGCCACGTAGATGACCTGGCCGGAGACGAATCCGGCGCCCTCGCTCGCCAGGAACGAGATGGTGTGCGCGACGTCCGCGGGCACACCGACCCGCTGGACCGGGATCTGCGAGGCGGCGGCCTTCTTGAACTCCTCGAACTCCATCCCGACCCGGGCGGCGGTGGCCGCCGTCATGTCGGTGGCGATGAATCCGGGGGCGACCGCGTTGGCGGTGACGCCGAAGCGGCCGAGTTCGATGGCGAGGGTCTTGGTGAAGCCCTGCAGACCGGCCTTGGCGGCGGAGTAGTTGGCCTGGCCGCGGTTGCCCTGGGCCGAGGAGGAGGACAGGTTGATCACGCGGCCGAAGCCGGCGTCCACCATGTGCTTCTGCACCGCGCGGGTCATCAGGAAGGCGCCGCGGAGGTGAACGTTCATGACCGTGTCCCAGTCGGACTCGGACATCTTGAAGATCAGGTTGTCGCGCAGCACGCCCGCGTTGTTCACGAGGACGACCGGCGGGCCGAGTTCGGCGGCGATCCGGTCCACGGCGGCCTGCACCTGTCCGGCGTCCGAGACGTCCGCTCCGACGGCGATCGCCCGGCCGCCGGCGGCGGTGATCCGGTCGACGGCGTCCTGGCCGGCCGCCTCCTCCAGGTCCAGCACGGCGACGGCGTAGCCGTCGGCCGCCAGCCGCTCGGCGGTGGCTGCGCCCAGGCCGCGTGCGGCGCCGGTGACGACGGCGACCCTGGGGGCGGTGCTCTGCTCGGTCATGCTCGCTCTCGTCTCTCTCGGATCTCGCCGGGAGGCTCCCGCGGAGTCGCCCGGCGGAGGGTGGACCGCTGAGTGGGCCACACCCTACCGGCGAGTAGGGTGCGCGGCCAGGGCGGAAGGCGCAGGTGACCGAGGGTAAGGACCGGCCGGTCGGCTTTCTCCTGCGAACGGGTTACCCACGGGTCGGCACGGCGCGTAAATATGCCAATGTTGCCGAACCTGCGTCTACTATCCGCCCCCGCCTGCCAGCAAGGGCCAGCCGTTTGTATAGTGTCCGCCAGCAGCCACCGGCTGCACGGCTGGAGCGCCCTCCCTCACAGCGGGACGCCCACTCGCCGTTACTGCCCCACCCGGGTGTCCCACACACACCGGGTGTGACATCGGGACGGATACATGGTGCTGGGGGAGATCCCGACGACCCGCGTGTCCGCGCGACTGCAGCAGTCGCCCGGGCACCTGATCCGCGTTGCACAGCAGGTACACACCCGTCTGTGGTCCGAACACGTCGGAGCCGATCTCACGGCTCCGCAGTTCGCCGTTCTGCTGGTCCTCGCCCTCGAACCGGGTGCTGACCAGCGGACGGTCGGCGAGCGCGCCTCGCTGGACAAGGCCACGATGGCCGAGATGGTCGCCCGGCTCGTCCGGCGCGGCCTGGTGTTGCGACGCCGCGATCCGGCCGACGGCCGGCGCAAACTGCTCGCTCTCTCGCAGAGCGGCGCACAGGCGGTGCGCGAGGCCACCGGCGGAGTGGTCCGCGTGCAGCGCACGCTCTTCGAGCCGCTCGCGGCCGAGGAGCAGCTGGAGATTGTCCGGGTGATGGCCAAGATAGCCAGGCTTGAACCCGCTGCGGTCGCCGTCCTCACCGACGCGCGGCCGATGCTGGACGCCCAGCGGGCGATCGGCTATCTGATCAGGGTGAGCCAGCAGGTGCACACCAAGCTCTGGTCGGAGCACGTCGGTTCGGAGCTGACGGCGCCGCAGTACGCGGTGCTCGACGCCCTCGAACTGGAACCGGGCGCGGACCAGCGCACGGTCGGTGAGCTGGCCTCGCTGGACAAGGCCACGATGGCCGAGATGGTCAGCCGGCTCGTCCGGCGCGGCCTGGTGCAGCGCCGGCGCGACCCTTCGGACGGGCGGCGCAACCTGCTGTCGCTCTCGCCGGCGGGTCAGGACCTGCTGCACCGTTCGGCCGCGGGCGTCGCCCAGGTCCAGCGGCTGCTGCTCGGTCCGCTGGACGAGGACGAGCACGAACCGGCGATGGCGCTGATCGCCAAGGCGGCCAGGCTCTAGCCTTCGCCTTCGAAATCCAGCCAAAACGATTCGCCAACGTACCGAAGGCCGCCGACCCGAATGGGGGAAGGCGGCCTTCGGTGTTGACGGTCCTTCAGGAGCATGGCGACGGCGCCGTGCTCACCGAGGGTGTCAGCTCCAGTCGAACTCCTGCGGGTCCGGACCGATCCGCACGCCGGTGGCGAGGCCGGCGATCGCGGCGAGGTCGGCCGCGTCCAGCTCGAAGCCGGCCACGTCCAGGTTCTCCTTGATCCGGGAGGGGGTGACCGACTTCGGGATCGCGACGACGCCGCTCTGCAGGTGCCAGCGGAGCACCACCTGGGCGACCGTGCGGCCGTGCTTCTCGGCGATCTGCGCCAGCACCGGCTCGGCGAGCAGCTCCTTGCCCTGGCCCAGCGGGCTCCAGGCCTCGGTGGCGATGCCGTGCCGGGCGTGGAAGGCGCGCAGCTCGTCCTGCGGGAAGTACGGGTGCAGCTCGACCTGGTTCAGCGCCGGCACGACCGAGGCCTCGTCGAGCAGGCGGGTGAGCTGCTCGGCCCCGAAGTTCGAGACGCCGATCGACTTGACCCGGCCGTCGGCCAGGAGCTGCTCGAAGGCCTTCCAGACGTTCGGGAAGGTGCCGTGCATCGGGCGCGGCCAGTGGATCAGGTAGAGGTCGAGGTACTCCAGGCCGAGCTTGGCCAGCGAGGCGTCGAACTCGCGCAGCACCGCGTCCCGGCCCTGCGGGCCGGACCAGTCGCGGGTGCCCGAGTTCCAGAGCTTGGTGGTGACGTAGAGGTCCGCACGGGCGACGCCGCCGCCCGCGATCGCCTCGCCGATCGCCCGGCCGGTGCCGGCCTCGTTCTCGTAGATCGCCGCGGTGTCGATCGAGCGGTAGCCCGACTCGATGGCGGTGCGGACGGCGGCCGTGGCCTCGGCGTCCGGGACCTGCCACACGCCGAAGCCCAGCTGCGGGATCTGCGAGCCGTTGTTGAGGGTGACGCTGGGGATGGTGCTCACGGGAAGGGGTGCCCTCCTGGTTGTCCATAGGTTCGTGTGGACCAACCTGCCCGTTGTCCGGATTGTTCCCGGCCGGGCAAAGAATTTTCTGACGCGTTGTACCGGCGTGCGCAGGAGGTCCGGGAGGGGGCGCGCGACGCGGAAAACCTGTTGCGCAGCTCACAGTCGCCTTGGCAGGCTCGCTGCCATGACCTCCTGAGCAGCCCCCCGGCCGTGACCGCACCGGCCCCGTCCTCCCCTTCCCCCACCACGTGCTCCCGGCGCCACCGCGCGACGAGCACGTCGTCGCCATTCGCCCGCACCACCCCCAACGGAGCGTCATGCCGCTCAAGACCCTGCCGCTGGCCGATCCCGGCGACCCGGATCTCTCCTCCCCCCTCGCCTTCCTGCGCTGGCTGCAGCGCAGCCAGCGGCGCGGGCAGGTGCTCGCCACCTGCTGGTCGCTGCTGGAGATGGGCAGCCGGGCGGCCCTGCCGCTCCCGGTGGGCCTCGGCGTCCAGGCCGCCGTGGACGGCGACGCCGCCGGCCTCCGGCGGGCCGGTGCCGCCGTGCTGGCCCTGGCCGTCGTTGCCGCCTTCGGCGCCGTCATGCTGCACCGCCAGGCGGTGTGGAACTGGATCCACGCCGCCACCCAGGTCCGCCAACTGGTCTCCCGTCAGGCCTCCCACCTGGGCGCCGGGCTGTCCCGGCGGATCGCCACCGGTGAGATCGTCGCCGTCGGCAGCGGGGACGTCGAGAAGATCGGCTGGTACGTCGAGCTGGTCGCCCGGCTCCGCGGCGCGGTGCTGGTCTGGCTGGCGGTCAGCGCCGCGGTGCTGGTCGCCGAGCCCGTGCTCGGCCTCGCCGTGCTGCTCGGCGTCCCGGTGCTGGCCGCCTCCGTCTGGCCGCTGCTCGGCCCCTTCGAGCGGCGCTACTCCGAACAGCGCGCGCTCGGCGGCAAGGCGACGGAGCTGGCCGCCGACACCGTGGCCGGGCTCCGGGTGCTGCGCGGCATCGGCGGCGAGGAGCTGTTCCTCGACCGCTACCGGGCGGCCTCCCAGAGGGTCCGCGCGGCCGCCGTCCGCTCGGCCCGGGTCTGGTCGCTGATGCAGGCCCAGCAGGTCCTGCTGCCGGGCCTCTTCGTGGTCGGCGTCACCTGGTACGGGGCCCGGCTGGCCGCGGACGGGGAGATCGGCATCGGCACCCTCGTCGCGGTGTACGGCGCCACCGCCTACCTGGCCGCGCCGCTGCGCATCCTCGGCGAGGCCGCGCACGCCTGGAGCGTCGCCCGGGTCTCCGCGGGGCGGGCCGTCCGGGTGCTCTCGCTCAGCCGGACAACCGGCACCGCCGAGGCCGTGCTCACCGGGCCGGGCCGGGCCGACCTGTTCGACCCGGTGACCGGGCTGACGCTGCGGGCCGGTGAGCTGACCGCCGTCGTCTGCGGCGACCCGGACTTCGCCGGGGCGCTGGCCGGCCGGCTCGGCGGGCACGTCCCGCTGGGCGAGGGGGAGCGGGCGCAGCCCTCCGTCCGGCTCGGCGGCACCGAGCTGGACGCCGTGCCGCTGGCCGAGGCCCGGGCGGCGGTGCTGGTCCACGACAAGGAGCCGGTGCTGCTCTCCGGCACCCTGGCCGAGCTCTTCGACGTCCCCGCCTCGGGCCGGGTCACCCCCGCCGAGGCGCTGGCCGCCGCCCGCGCCGAGGACGTCCTGGACGCGCTGGTGGACGGCTCGCCCGAGTGCGCGGGGGACGCCATGCGGGCCGGGATCACCGAGCGCGGCCGCTCGCTCTCCGGCGGCCAGCGCCAGCGGCTGGCGCTGGCCCGCGCCCTGCTGGCCGACCCGCCGGTGCTCGTCCTGGACGAGCCCACCAGCGCGGTCGACGCCCACACCGAGTCCCGGATCGCCACCGGGCTGCGCGCGAGCCGGGAGGGGCGCACCACGGTGGTGTTCGCCACCAGCCCGCTGCTGCTGGACCAGGCGGACCGGGTGGTGCTGCTCCAGGGCGGCCGGGCCGTCGCGGCCGGCCGCCACCGCGAGCTGATGCGCACCGAGCCCGCCTACCGCGCCGTGGTCACCCGCGACGAGGAACCGGTCGCCGTCGGGGAGGGCGTATGAGCCCCGCACCCGTCCGCCGCCCCGCCCAGCCGAGGAGCACCGCATGAAGCCCCCCGCCCATCAGGAGCAGGGACCGGCCACCACCCTGCCGGTCGGCTCGCCGGCCACCGTCCGCGCCTACCTGCGGCTGCTCGCCCGGCGGCACCGGGCCGGCTTCGGCGCCGTGGTGGGCCTGCACTCGGTGGCCACCGTGGCAGGCCTGGTCGGGCCCTGGGTGCTCGGCACGCTGGTCGAGTCGCTGGCCACCGGCACCGCCGGGTCCACCATCGCGGTGGCCGTCGCCTGGTACCTGCTGGCCCTGGTGGTGCAGTCCGCCTTCACCTGGTGGTCCCGGCTGCGCGGCAGCGTCCTCGGCGAGCGGGTGCTGGCCGACCTCCGGGAGGACTTCCTGGTCCGGTCGGTGACGCTGCCGACCGGTGTGCTGGAGCGGGCCGGCACCGGGGACCTCGTCTCCCGGGGCACCACCGACATCGACCGGCTGGACAAGTCGGTCCGCGAGGCGGTGCCCGAGCTGGCCGTCGCCGTGGTCTCGCTGCTGCTGGTGCTCGGCGCCCTGGTGGTGACCTCACCGCTGCTCGCGCTCACCTCGCTGATCGGCCTGCCGCTGCTGCTGGCCAGCTCGCGCTGGTACTTCCGGCGGGCCCCGCAGTCCTACCGCAACGAGTCGGCCGGCTACGCCGCGGTCAACACCGTGCTGGCCGAGACGGTCGACGCCGGGCGGACGGTCGAGACGCTGCGCCTGGGCGACGACCGGGTCCGGCTCACCGACCGCAAGCTCGGCGAGTGGCTCGCCTGGGAGCGGTACACCCTCTGGCTGCGCTCGGTCTGGTTCCCGACCATCGACGCGGTCTACACCCTGGCCGTGCTCGGGACGCTGGTGCTCGGCGGCCTGTTCACGCTGGAGGGCTGGATCACCGTCGGCCAGCTGACCACCGGGGTGCTCTACGCCCAGGCGCTCACCGGCCCGGTCGACCTGATCCTGCGCTGGTACGACGAGCTGCAGATCGGGCAGGCCTCGCTGGCGCGACTGGTCGGGGTCCGCGAGGTGCCCGAGCACGAGAGCGACGAGTCCGCGCACCCGGACGGCCGGCACGTGCGGGCCGACGAGGTCCGGTTCGGCTACCGCGAGGGCGCCGACGTGCTGCACGGGATCAGCCTGGACGTCGCCCCGGGCAGCCGGGTCGCCCTGGTCGGTCCCTCCGGTGCGGGCAAGTCCACCCTGGGCCGGCTGCTGGCCGGGATCTACGCGCCCGGCCGGGGCAGCGTGACGCTGGGCGGGGCGGCGCTCTCGCGGATGCCGGCCGAGCGGGTCCGGGCGGAGGTGGCCCTGGTCAACCAGGAGCACCACGTCTTCGTCGGCACCCTGCGGGACAACCTGCGCCTCGCCGCGCCGGACGCCGCCGACACCGAGCTGCGCGCCGCGCTGGACGCGGTGGACGCCGGGGAGTGGGTGGACGCGCTGGCGCAGGGGCTGGACACCGAGGTCGGCTCGGGCGGCACCGCGCTGACCGCTCCGCAGGCGCAGCAACTGGCGCTGGCCCGACTGGTGCTGGCCGACCCGCACACCCTGGTCCTGGACGAGGCCACCTCGCTGCTGGACCCGAGGGCCGCCCGGCACCTGGAGCGCTCGCTCTCGCGGGTGCTGGAGGGCCGGACGGTGATCGCCATCGCGCACCGGCTGCACACCGCCCACGACGCGGACGTGATCGCCGTGGTCGAGGGCGGGCGGATCAGCGAGTACGGCAGCCACCCGGAGCTGGTCGCCGCGGGCGGTCCGTACGCGGCGCTCTGGCGGTCCTGGCGGGACGAGCGGTAACCGGGGGCGGCAGCGGCCCCCCGGGCGCTCTGCTGCCCCGGCCGGCCACCGGTGGCCGGCCGCTCCCGGTGACACAGCGCAAACCCGCACGGGACAGGGTTGCCCCGTGCGGGTTACTCCCGGGCGCGTAACCGGACAAGTCGGTCGATCGGCCCCCAGACTGCGCGTGTGACCAAGATTTCAGACGGTTCCTCCAGCACCCGGCGCAGCGAGATCGGTGGCGTCCCCACCCGGTACATCGGGATCGGCGTCATCGTCGTGCTCGCGGTGTGGTTCCTGTTCGCCAACCTCGACAAGGTGAAGATCCAGTTCTGGGTGTTCACCGTGACCGCGCCGCTCTGGATCGCGCTGCTCGCCACCCTGCTCGCGGGCGGTGCGCTGGGGTGGTTGCTGAAGGGGCGGAGCACCAAGTGACGGCACCGCCGGGGGCGTCCGCCTTCGAGCCGCTGATCGAGCTGCGGGGCGTCAACAAGCACTTCGGCGAACTGCACGTGCTGCAGGACATCGAGCTGACGGTGGGTCGCGGCGAGGTCGTGGTGGTGATCGGGCCCTCCGGCTCCGGCAAGTCCACGCTCTGCCGGGCGATCAACCGCCTGGAGCCGATCGAGTCGGGCAGCATCTCGATCGACGGCAAACCGCTGCCCGCGGAGGGCAAGGGGCTCGCCCTGCTGCGCGCGGACGTCGGGATGGTCTTCCAGTCCTTCAACCTGTTCTCCCACAAGACCGTGCTGCAGAACGTCTCGCTGGCGCAGATCAAGGTCCGCGGCCGGCCGCGCGCGGAGGCGGACGCGAAGTCCCGGGCCCTGCTGGAGCGGGTCGGGCTGGTCGCCCAGGCGGACAAGTACCCGGCGCAGCTCTCCGGGGGCCAGCAGCAGCGCGTCGCGATCGCCCGGGCGCTCGCCATGGAGCCCAAGGCACTGCTCTTCGACGAGCCCACCTCCGCCCTCGACCCCGAGATGATCAACGAGGTGCTGGACGTGATGCGCCAGCTCGCGCACGAGGGCATGACCATGGTGGTGGTCACCCACGAGATGGGGTTCGCCCGTGCCTCGGCCAACCGGGTGGTGTTCATGGCCGACGGGCGGATCGTCGAGGACCGTGCCCCCGAGGACTTCTTCGGCGCGCCGGAGAGCGAGCGCGCCCGGGACTTCCTGTCCAAGATCCTGAAGCACTGAGGCGGGCGCCGTGACGAGGAAGTGGACGCTCGCCGCCGCGGCCCTGATCGTGCTGCTGGCCGGCTGCGGCAAGGAGGGCACCCCGCCGCCGAAGGGTCCGCAGCCCAGCGCGCTGCCCAGCTACCAGGTGCGGGACGCCGCCGGCATCACCGGTTCGCCCACCCTGGACGCGGCGCGCGCCCGGGGCCACCTGGTGGTGGGGGCCAAGGAGGACCAGCCCTACCTCGGCCAGAAGAACCCGGCCACCGGGGAGTACTCCGGGTTCGACATCGAGATCGCCAAGATGGTCGGCGCCGACCTGGGCTTCGCGCCCGACCGGATCGAGTTCCGGACGATCGCCTCCGCCAACCGGGAGACCGCCCTGCAGAACGGGCAGGTGGACTACTACGTCGGCACCTACACCATCAACGACAACCGCAAGAAGCTGGTCGGGTTCGCGGGGCCGTACTACCTGGCCGGCCAGTCGCTGCTGGTGCGCAGGAACAACGACACCATCCACGGCCCGGAGGACCTGAACGGCAAGAAGGTCTGCTCGGCGGCGGGCTCCACCCCGCACCAGCGGATCCAGAAGCAGTACCCCGACGTCAAGCTGATCGGCTACGACACCTACTCGGCCTGCGTGGACAACCTGATCACCGGCCAGGTGGACGCCGTCACCACGGACAACACGATCCTGATGGGCTACGCGGCCAAGGTGCCGGACGAGCTCAAGGTGGTCGGGCCGCTGTTCTCCCAGGAGCCGTACGGGATCGGGACGCCGAAGGACGACACCGTGCTGCGCTACGCGCTGGACGACGCCCTGGCGCACCACGAGGAGAACGGTGACTGGAAGCGGGCCTACGACGCCACCCTCGGCCTGTCCGGGGTGCCCGCGCCGACCCCGCCGCCGATCGACCGGTACTGAGAGGGCCGCCCCGTGAAGACGCTGACCGACAACTGGTCGACCTACTGGGAGGGCTTCCTCGGCACCCTCTCGCTGTTCGTGGTGAGCGCCGTGCTCGCCCTGGTGCTGGGCGTGCTGATCGCCGGCTTCCGGGTCTCGCCGGTGCGGCCGCTGCGGGTGTTCGGGACGGTCTGGGTGACGCTGCTGCGCAACACCCCGCTGACCCTGCTCTTCTTCATCGTGGTGCTGGGCCTGCCGCGGTTCGACATCACGCTGCCGTTCTTCACCTTCGCGGTGCTCGCGCTCGGCTGCTACACCTCGGCGTTCGTCTGCGAGGCGATGCGCGCGGGGGTCAACACCGTGCCCAGCGGCCAGGGCGAGGCGGCCCGGAGCCTGGGCATGACCTTCGGGCAGACGATGAGCCTGGTGGTGCTGCCGCAGGCGTACCGGTCGGTGGTCGCCCCGATCGGCAGTGTGATGATCGCGCTGGCCAAGAACACCGCGATCGCCGGCTCGTTCAGCGTGACCGAACTGCTCGGCAGCTACCGGACCATCAACGAGCTGGGGTACAGCATCATCTGGACCTTCGTCTGGATCGCCGTCGGCTACCTGATCATCACCCTGGCCGTCAGCGCGCTCTTCAACGTGCTGGAACGACGAGTGGCGGTGTCGCGATGACGGTGGAATCCTCGGCGCTCTACGACATCCCCGGCCCCAAGGCGCTGGCCCGGCACCGGCTGTACGGGATGATCGCGCTGGTCGCGATCGCCGCGCTGATCGGGTGGATCGTCTACATGCTGTTCCACACCGAGCAGTTCACGTACCAGAAGTGGATGGCCTTCGAGTACGAGGGCGTGCAGGACCTGCTGCTGCGCGGGCTGGGGAACACGCTCAAGGCCTTCGGATGGACGGTGCTGTTCGCGCTGCCGTTCGGCGCGCTGTTCGCGGCCGGGCGGCTCTCCGACCACCGGGCGGTGCGCTGGCTCTCCACCCTGGTGGTGGAGTTCTTCCGGGCCATGCCGGTGCTGGTGATGATCTTCTTCATCTTCGTCGCGCTCAAGGTGGAACCGCTCTGGGCGCTGGTGGCCGGTCTGGTGCTGTACAACGGCTCGGTGCTGGCCGAGGTGTTCCGGGCCGGTGTGCTCGCGGTGCCCGCCGGGCAGCGCGAGGCGGCGTACGCGCTGGGCATGCGCAAGACCCAGGTGATGTCCTACGTGCTGGTGCCGCAGGCCAACCGGGCGATGCTGCCGGCCATCATCAGCCAGCTGGTGGTGGCGCTCAAGGACACCTCGCTGGGCTTCCTGATCACCTACGAGGAGTTCCTGCACGCGGGCAAGCTGATCGCCACCAACCTCGACTACGACCTGCCGTTCATCCCCGTGGTGATGGTGATCTCGCCGATCTACATCGGGATGTGCCTGGCGCTCTCCTGGCTGGCCCGGTGGGTCGAGGCCCGTACCCGGCGCAGTCCGAGCACCCAGGGCGGCGCACCGGTCGCCGAGGCCGGACTGGTGCTGGGGCTGCCCCCGGAGGAGTAGGAGCGGCGGGAACGCACCGGAGAAACCATAGGTGCGGGTGGGAATAGCTCCGGCATCTCCAAAGTCTGCTTATGATTCCTGGGACCAGGGGCGCGGGCAGGTGGAGGGGCAGTGGAGCCGGTATTCGACTCGCGGCACATCAGGACCTTCCACGAGGTCGTCCGGGCCGGCTCCTACTCGGCCGCCGCCCGCGAACTCGGCTACACCCAGCCCGCCATCACCCAGCAGATGAAGGCGCTGGAGCGGTCCGTCGGAGTGCCGCTGTTCACCCGGGCCGGGCGCGGGCTGCGCCTCACCGAGGCCGGTGAGGCACTGGCCCGGCACGCCGAACTGATCCTCGGCAGTCTCGCCGCGGCCCAGCAGCAACTCGGCGCGCTCGCCCGGTTGCGCGCCGGGAGGGTCCGGGTCTGCGCGTTCCCGAGCGCCAACGCGACCCTGATACCCCAGGCGATGGCCCGGCTGCTCGCCGAGCACCCCGGGGTCCGGGTGGAACTGCTGGAGGCCGAACCGCCCGACTCCGTGCAGCGGCTGCTGCGCGGCGAGTGCGACATCGCGCTCTCCTTCCGCTACCCGGGCGTCGCCGCCGAGCTGCCGCCCGAGCTGGACGAGATCCCGCTGATGGAGGACCTGCTCACGGTGCTGCTGCCGGTCGGCCACCCGCTGGGCCGCCGGCACGCCGTCCGGCTGGCCGACCTCGACGGCGAGCGCTGGATCGCCGGGTGTCCGCGCTGCCGGGCCAACCTGCTGCACGTTTGCGCCGAGGAGGGCTTCGCACCCGACATCGTCTTCTCCACCGACGACAACCTGGCGGTGCAGAGCCTGGTCGCCGCCGGGGTCGGGATCGCGCTGATGCCCGCGCTGGTGCTCTCCTTCATGTGCCACCGCAAGGTCACCGGGCGCGCCGTCGAGCCGCACCTGCGGCGCCAGGTGAGCGCGTACGTGCTCCGCGAGCACCGCCGGATCCCGGCCACCGCGCTGGTGCTGGACCAGTTGCGGTCCGCAGCGGCCTCGCGGGTGGGCTGCTGATCCCCGCCGTTCGACGACCGGCCCGTCGGCCCGGGGTCAATCCATAAGTGGGGTTTGGGGAAGAGCGAAAGAACCCTCCTTGGACGTGATGGGTCGGCCGGGGCCAACCTGCTGGCATGACACCCTCCGCCACGGTCGGCAGCGACCGGCTCACCGAGCGCATGACCGCCCTGGTCGGCGAGATCCGCGCGGTCGTGGACCGCGGCCTGCCGCCGGAACTCACCGCCTACCTGGTCGGTGAGCGACTCGCCCCGCACCTGGGGGACGCCGGCCTGCTCACCGAGGCGCAGCGCGAGGGGGATCCCGACCGCTACCGCCAGCACGTCCTGCACGCCGAGGCCGACGGCGGGTTCTCGGTCGTCGCGCTGGTCTGGCTGCCCGGCCAGGAGACCCCGATCCACGACCACGTCTCCTGGTGCGTGGCCGGCGTCCACCAGGGCAAGGAGAGCGAGACCCGCTACCGGCTGGTGTCCGACGGACGCACCGCCCACCTGGTGGAGACCGAGCACGTGGTCGGCCCGGCCGGCACGGTCGCCGCCTTCGCCCCGCCCGGCGACATCCACCTGGTGCGCAACGCCTGCTCCTCCACGGCCATCTCGATCCACGTCTACGGCGCCGACGTCTCCCGGCTGGGCACCAGCATCCGGCGCGTCTACCGGCTGCCCGCCGACGGGCGGCGGTGAGCACGCCGTGGCACTGACCCTCCGGGACCGGCCCGTCCGCACCCGCGCACTGCCCCCGCTCGGCGGCGACGTCCCCGGGCTGCTGCTCGCCGCCCTCGGCGTGGCCGCCGCGCTCGCGATCCACCAGGCCGTGCCCGCCGTGCCCAAGCTCACCGCCGCCGTGGTGCTCGGCATGGCCGCCGCCCACCTGCCCGGGCTGCGCCCGGTGGTCCGCGGGGTGGCCCGGCCGGGCCTCTCGACGGCCGGGAAGCGGCTGATGCGGCTCGGCATCGTGCTGCTCGGCCTCAAGCTCGGCCTGGACGACGTGCTCGGCCTCGGCTGGGCCACCGTCGCCATGGTGGTCGCCGTGGTGGCCGCCACCTTCGCCGGGACCGTCTGGCTCGGACGCCGGCTCGGCCTGCCGGGCGACCAGCCGCTGCTCGTCGCCACCGGGTACTCGATCTGCGGGGCCTCGGCGATCGGCGCGGTCAGCCAGGCCGCCGGCAGCGAGGAGGAGGACGTCGCCGCCTCCGTCGCGCTGGTCACCCTCTGCGGCACCCTGGCCATCGCCGTCCTCCCGCTGCTCCACCAGCCGCTCGGGCTGGACGACGCCGGGTTCGGGCGCTGGGTCGGCGCCAGCGTGCACGACGTCGGGCAGGTGGTCGCCACCGCGCAGACCGGCGGGGCGGGCGCGCTGCGCGAGGCCGTCCTGGTCAAGCTGATGCGGGTGGTGCTGCTTGCGCCACTGGTCGCCGGGGTCGCCGTCGCGATG
Source organism: Kitasatospora sp. NPDC001603 (assembly GCF_040298365.1). NCBI lineage: Bacteria > Bacillati > Actinomycetota > Actinomycetes > Kitasatosporales > Streptomycetaceae > Kitasatospora > Kitasatospora sp. NPDC001603. The sequence continues at coordinate 17,765 of NZ_JBEPAA010000035.1, read as the reverse complement.
CGGCGGGCGCGCCGGGGCACCCCCGGGGCCACCGGCAAGCGGCCGCCGATCGTGCCGCTCTTCGTGGCCGGGTTCCTCGCGATGATCGCGCTGCGGACCACCGGCGTGCTGCCCGACCGGGCGCTCACGCTGGCCGGGGACGCGCAGGAGCTGCTGCTGGCGGCCGCGCTGTTCGGCCTCGGCAGCGCCGTGCACCTGCCGACCATGCTGCGCACCGGCGGGCGGATCGCCCTGCTGGGGCTGGCCTCCTGGGTGATGGTCGCCGGCGTCAGCTACGCGGGGGTGCTGATCACGACGTGACCGGCGGGGCGGTGGCCTCGGCTATTGTCGGGCGGGTACTCGTTCGCCGAGCCGTTCTGCACCCGAGCCCGGGAGGAATCGCCGCATGTCCATCGCACTGCCCGCACGGGACGACCAGGAGGCCGTCGTCACCCTCGACCGGCGGGAGGGCCCGTTCGGCGAGGTGGTGCTGCGTCGGCGCGGACGGCACTTCGAGATCATCGCGAACGGCTGCTTCCTGATGGACACCGCCGACGGCCGCTCCGAGCGGTTGCTGGTCCAGGCGGCGCTGGACGAGCTGGACCGCACCGGCCCCGCGGTGGAGCGCCCCTCGGTGCTGATCGGCGGGCTCGGCGTCGGATTCTCGCTGGCGTACGCGGTGGCCGAGGCGCGCTGGGGCCGGATCGCGATCGTCGAGCGCGAGAACGCGATCATCGACTGGCACCGGAGTGGTCCGTTGGGTGCCTTCTCCGGCGGCGCGCTGGAGGACGAGCGGGTGGCGGTGCTCCACACCGACCTGCTGGAGTACCTGGCGGCGGCGGACGGCGAGCGCTACGACGCGCTCTGCCTGGACATCGACAACGGCCCGGACTGGACGGTCACCGACTCCAACGCCGGGCTCTACGGCGCCGACGGGCTGGCCGTGCTCTGGCACCGGCTGCGGCCGGGCGGGGTGCTGGCGGTCTGGAGCGCGCAGCCCTCCCCGGACTTCGAGGAGGCGCTGCGCGCGGCGGGCTTCTCGGACGTGGTCACCCACGAGATCGAGGTCGCCCGGGGAGTGCCGGACGTGGTGCACCTGGCCCGGCGCGCCGACTGAGCGCCGCGCCGGGCAGGGTCGTCCTGGGCCGGGCGGGCCGGGCCGGGCTGGGCGGGCTGGGCCGGGCTGTACCGGTGGCCTACTTCAGACCGTTGTCCACCGCGGCCATCAGTTCGCCGTTCGGGGTGTCGCCGTCGAAGGCCCACACCATCGCGCCGGCCAGCCCCTGGGACTTGATCCAGGCGGTCTTGCGGGCGATCTCGATCGGGTCGTCGTAGGTGTAGAGGACGGTCCCGTTGTAGATGTACGCGTGGCCGGCCACCGGGTCCCGGTAGATGGTGTAACCGCCGCCGGTGGCCATCTGCTTGAGCTTCTTGTAGTCCTCGAAGCCGGCCTCGTACGTCCCCGGGCCGGGGCCCGTCGCGGTCTGGAACAGGCCGTTGGTGGTGCCGCGCGGCACCCCCGTCCAGCCGCGTCCGTAGAACGGGATGCCCAGGGTCAGCTTGCTCTTCGGAGCGCCGCCGTTGAGGTAGGCGTTGATGGCGATCTCGGAGCTGAACTGCCGGTCCGGGGTGCTCGGGTCACCGGCCGCGAGCTTGATCGCGGACTGCTGGTTGGTGCTCATCTCCCAGCCGCCGTGGTAGTCGTAGCCCTGGATGGTGGCGAAGTCGAAGGCGCCGAACAGCCCGGGGATGTCGATGCCGGCGGTGACCTTCGCGGGGTCGGCCGGGAGGAAGGCGCTCAGCGTGTAGTGCTTGGCGGTGGTGGCGCCGAGGGCGTCCAGCTGGCGGCGGAACTCCTGGGCCAGCAGGGTGTAGTTGGCCTTGTCGGTCGGGCGGAAGATGTTCCCGTCGTGCCCGCCGGAGGCCGGCCACTCCCAGTCGAGGTCGATGCCGTCGAAGATGCCGGCCGCGCTGCCCGGGCCGCCGCGGCCGTCGATGACCGGCAGGTTGCCCTTGATGTACATGTCGATGCAGGAGCTCACCAGCGCCTTGCGGGAGGCGTCGGTGGCGGCCGCGTCGGAGAACCACTTGCTGTACGACCAACCGCCCAGCGAGATCTGGATCTTGAGGTTGGGGTACTTGGCCTTGAGCTGCTTCAACTGGTTGAAGTTGCCCGCCAGCTTCTGGTCCCAGGTGTCGGTGGTGCCGGCCACCGAGCTGCCGGCGTCCCAGCCCTTGCCGAAGTCGGCCCAGGCGTCACCGGCGCCGTCGCCCGCGTTGGGGTCGTTGTCCGGTCCGGCGGCCTTGTTGGTGATGAAGCACTGCTTGGTGGTCGGGTGGATGTTGGCGAAGGCGTAGTTGAGCGTGGTGAGCCGGCCGGCCGAGCCGGAGGTGTCGAGCTGCTTCACGCTGTACCCGCGGGCGTAGATGCTCCACTGGGTGAAGTAACCGATCTTCAGCGCGCCGGGGTTGCTCCCGCCGGGCTGGGTCTTGCCGGTCACGGCGTTCGACGCGGGGGAGACGTTGCCGGCCGCGTCTCGGGCCTTCACGGTGAAGGTGTACGAGGTGTCCGGAGCCAGGTTGCCCACGGTGGCGGAGGTGCCCGTGACGGTGGCGGCGAGCGCGGTGCCGTTGTAGACGTCGTAGGCGGTGACCCCGATGTTGTCGGTGCTGGCGCCCCAGGTGAGCGAGACGCTGTTGGCGTCCGAGCCGGTGACCAGCGGGGTGCCGGGGGTGGTCGGCGCCTGGCGGTCCGGGTCGGTCGGCGGCTTGGTGGTGGCGGTGACCGGGCCGGCGGCGGCCGAACGGTTGCCCGCGGCGTCGAAGGCCTGGACGGTGAACTGGTAGGCGGTGCCGGCGGTCAGGCCCTGGACGGTGACCGCCGTGGTGGCGCCGTCCGAGGTGGCGACCTTGGTGGCGCCCTGGAACACGTCGTAGCCGGTGACCCCGACGTTGTCGGTGCTCGCCGTCCAGGCGAGGTCGACGGTGGTCTGGGTGGTGGTGCCGGCCCGGAGGCCGCCGGGCACGGTCGGCGCGCTCTGGTCCCCGCCGGCGCCGTCGCAGGGCTGGCCGTTCAGCTTGCAGTTGAGCAGCGGCTTGTAGGCGCCCGAGTAGGCGATGTTGAAGCCGAAGTTGTACGTGCCGCCCGGCGGCAGGTTGCCGGCCCAGCTGGGGTTCTTGACCGTGACGTGCGAACTCGCCGTGGTGTAGCTCGCGTTCCAGAGCGAGGCGACCGTGTTGGCGGCCGGCAGGTCGAACTCCAGGGTCCAGCTGGGCAGGGTGGCGCTGGAGCCGTTGGTGATGGTGTAGCTGCCCTCGTAGCCGGTGCTCCAGTCGCTGCCCTTGGTGAACGTCGCGGTGGCGGACCCGGCGGCGTGGGCGGCGGTGCTGGGCAGGGAGACGGCGAGCAGCGGGACGATCAGGGCCCCGGCCGCCAGCAGCGGCAGCTTGATCCGACGTCGGCGCATGGTTGTGGCTCCTGTCCTGGGGCCTCCGGGCATGCCGGGTCGCCCCGTTACCTGTGGGGAGGTGTCAGGTGCGTGGAGCAGCGTGCGGGAGCTCCGGGCCGTCGGGCGGCGCGGAACCGGAGACCTCCGGCCGTCGGGGTGCCGTCAGGATCCTGTGCTCCCCGAGGGTAGGGAGCCGGTCGGCAACTGGCAATAGGTCTGTACCAGTTGACGGTGGTGGACATGGCGGGCGGCGCGGTCGCCGGTCGGTGGGGCCGGGCGCGGACGCGCACCGGCGGCCGTCCCTGGTGCGGGGCGGCCGCCGGTGCGCGGTGGTCCGGGCCTCAGCCGAAGGGGCTGGTCTCCGGCGCGGCGGCCGGTGCGGCCTCGGGGGCGGCGGGGGCGGGGGTGTCGGCCGGCAGCGGGGCGAAGGGGTTGAAGTCCGGCGGCGGGACCATCACCGGGGTGCCCTTGGGGCCGCGCGCCGGGTCGTCCGGCCCGTCCTCGGCCGTCGGCAGGGTGACGGTCGGCGCGGGCACGGTCGGCGGCGCCGAGGGCGGCGGCGGCACGGCGGCGGGCTGCGGGAGGGTGGTGCCGAACGGGTCGCTCGGCCGGTCCTCGGCCGTCACCGTGCCGAACGGGTCGGCGGCCCGGGCGGTGGCCGGTGCGGCCTCGGGGGCGGCGGGGGTGTCGGCCGGTAGCGGGGCGAAGGGGTCGAAGTCCGGCGGCGGGACCATCACCGGCGTGCCCTTGGGGCCCCGCTCCGGGTCGTCGGCGGTCTCCGGCACGGTGGTGTCGGTGAGCGTCGCGGCCTGTGGGGCGAAGGGGTCGAAGTCCGGCGGCGGGACCATGACGGGGGTGCCCTTGGGGCGCCGCTCGGCCGCCTCCGGGCTGTCGTCCGGCACCAGGAGGGGCTCGACGGGCGTCGGGTCGGCCTCCGGGGCGAAGGGGTTGAAGTCGGCCGGGGGGACCCTGACCGGCGTGCCGCGCAGGTGGACCGGCAGCGGCGTGGCGTCGTCCGGAACGGGCGCGGCGGCCTGCTCCGGGACGGCTTCGGCGGCGAACCCGGCCGTGGCGGCGAGCGCTTCGGCCGCCGGAGTCGGGGCCGGAGTCGGGGCCGGAACCGGGTACGGCTCGGCGGGGACGCCGTGGGCGGGGGTCGCGGTGGGCGCCGGCGCGAAGGCACGGACCGGCGGGGTCAGCTGCCCGGCCACGCCGTCCCAGCCGAACTGGACGCTCTTCAGCAGCTCGGCGAAGGCCTCCGTGTACAGCTCCCAGTCCTGCGGCTGCGCCGTCGTGAGCTGGACGCAGAGCACCGAGACACCGTCCGGCAGCGGCACGAACGCCTCCACCACCGAGGTGACCGCCCAGCGGCGCCGGCCGTCGTCGGCGAGCGGACCGGGGACGGGGACGCTGCGGCCCTCGACCAGGACGGCGGCCGGGCCGGCCGGCAGCAGGACCGTCCAGACCTCGGCGTGCCGGCGGACGGTGGCCAGTTCGGTGGCCAGTCCGGAGATCGGCAGCGGGTGGCGGGCGAGCGAGACCACCAGGGTGGCCTCGGTCGGCCGGCCGGCCACCTCCAGGGCGCAGACCCCGGCGTAGACCGTGCCCGAGGCGGTGATGGCGTCGGCCAGGGACGCGGCGATCACCGCGAAGTCGCGGCGCGGCGCCGGACCGGTGCCGCTGAACAGCTCCTCGGCGACCTCGGCCAGGTGCGCCGCCAGCTCGGCGGCGGCCGCACCGGTGGCCGGGTCGACGCCCTTGGCGGTGGCCACCGCGTCGGCCCCGGCCGGGCCGGCGGGCACGGTACGGGCGGAGACGCCGACCGGGCCGCCCGGGGAGGTCAGCGGGTGGAAGCCGGGCGGGACGACCAGGCGGACCTCGGCGCCGGCGCCGGTGGCGAGCTCCACCGGTTGCCGGGTCTGCTGTCCGGCGGCGAGCGCCGCCAGGGCGGAGGCGAACGGCGGGCGCAGCTCGGGGGCGGCGACCTCGCCGGCCACCGGCAGCCCGAACAGCGCGGCCGTGGCGGTGCCCCGGTCGGCCACCGCGCCGCGTACCGGGCCGCCGCCGTAGCGCGCGAGCAGCGCGTCGCCGGCCAGCTCGGCCAGCGGGGCGCCGGTGCCCGGGCGGGCCGTCCCGGCGGTGACCACGGTGCCGAGCCGGTCGACGGCGTCGTGCACCGGACCGTTGGGCGCCAGTGGGAGGTTGAACAGGGCCTCGGCCGCCGGGTGGGCGCCGGCGGTCAGGGCCGTCAGCGAAGCCGCCGGGTGGCGCGAGGTGTGCTTCTCGAAGAGGGCTTCGGTGAGCGCGCCGAGCGTCGCGGACACCTGCTCCGCCGGGGCGAAGGGATTGGCCTCCGTAGTGAACTGGCCGTCCTGGGTCAACTGATGAGCCCCCCGCTCTGCTGCGTGTGCGTTGGTGGTTCGGCGGATCCGGGCGCGCTCGTGACCGGCGCGGCGTCAGATCCGTGCCCATTCCTATCAGAGGCCGCCGCTGTGGCAGAACCGGCGTCCGCCGGTTCAGTTCGCGGGCTCGACCGCCAGCGCGGCGACCGCGTCCGCGATGCCGGGAACGGCGAACAGGCCCGCGAGTTCGCGCACCAGCCGCCCGGCCGGGCCGGCGGGGTGCTCGGCGGCGAAGAAGCCGGCGAGTTCGGCGGCCAGCGCGGGCTCCCGGGCGGCGGTCAGCGTCAGGGCCGCGACGAACTCCTGGACCAGGTGCAGCTGGAGCTCCTCCAGCGGCACCGAGCGCTCGCCCAGCCACTCCAGCGAGGTGATCTCGGCGTTGGCGATCCAGGCGCGGACGGTCAGCCGCAGGCCCGGACTCGGCGAGGGGACCGCCAGGTGGCTCAGGATCTGGTCGTGCGCGGCCCGCCGGACTTCGTCGATCACCGCCGACGTCCCGGCGCTGGCCGCCACCGAGCCGCCGCGCAGCAGCGCGGCGAAGCCGGGACCGTGGCTCTGCACGAAGTCCAGGTAGCGGCCCATCACCCGGTACAGCCGCTCGGAGAGCGGGCCGTCGGCGGGCTCCTCGAAGCGGCCGGCCAGCTCGCGGCCGGCCCGGCGCAGCGACTCCTCGTACAGCGCCTGCTTGCCGGGGAAGTAGTGGTAGACCAGCGGGCGGGAGGCGCCGGCGGCGGCCGCGATGTCGTCGATCGACACCTCCTCGGGCGGGCGCCGGCTGAAGAGGTCCAGGGCGACGGCGATCAGCTGCTCGCGCCGCTCGTCCACGCTGAGCCGCCGGCGCGGGCGCTCGCCGCCCTTCCCGGCCGGTGCGCCGGCGGCGGTGCCGCCGGGTGCCGCGAGGTCCGGGGTCGCGCCGTCCGGGGCACCGGTGCGGCCGGCGGCCCGGCCGCTGCTCCGGGCGGTGCGCGGGGACGTGGGCGCCGCCGACGGCGTACGGGAAGCCATGGGCGTCACCCTATCCGGCCCGGGCGGCCGCCGTGGATCTTGTCCGGGGGCCGGGAACCGGGCCTACCGCGCCGGGTGCCGTTCCCGGTAGCGGCGGTACGCCTCCAGGCCGTCCGGCACGAACGCGTCGGCCGCCAGCCGGGCGTCCAGCTCCTCCGGGGTCAGCCAGGCGTGCCAGGCGACCTCGGACTCCTGCGGCGCGACCGGGCCGTCCCAGCGCGCCTCGTACAGGTCGCACCACCAGGAGAGCCCCTCCCGCCGGAAGAGGAACTTGAACAGCGGGCGCGGCTCGATCCCGCTGACGCCGAGCTCCTCCTCGGCCTCGCGGACGGCGGCGCTCGCGTACGTCTCGCCGGCGCCGACCACGCCGCCGACGAACATGTCGTGGAAGCCGGGCGCGAACAGCTTGGTGTCGGTCCGCCGGTGCACGAAGATCCGCCCGGTCCGGTCGCGGACCAGGATGAACACGCAGCGGTGCGTCAGCCCCCGCCGGTACACCTCCCCGCGCGGGGCGGTCCCGATCACCCGGTCGTGCTCGTCGACGACGTCCAGCAGTTCATCCGCAGGGTTGGTCATGACGGACAGGTTAGGGTTTCCGGGCCCGGTTCGAACGCGGGCACGACAGGATTCGGACGACTCCGGGGGCGCGCGGTGACGGAGATCTGGGGCGAGACGGCCGAGGGCTTCGAGCCCGTACGGGAGGCCTTCTCGCGCAACTTCCAGGAGTACGGCGAGCTCGGCGCGGCGTTCGCGCTGTACGTGCGCGGGCGCAAGGTGGTCGACCTGTGGGGCGGCGACGCCCGGCCCGAGGTCGGTGGCCGGCCCGCGCCGGCCGTGCCGTGGACGGCGGACACCGCGCAGGTGCTGCGCTCGGTCACCAAGGGCCTGACCGCGACCACGGCGCTGCTGCTCGCCGAGCGCGGGCAGCTCGACCTGGACGCGCCGGTGGTCTCGTACTGGCCGGAGTTCGGCGCGGCGGGCAAGGGCGGGGTGCCGGTGCGCTGGCTGCTCTCGCACCAGGCCGGGGTGCCGGCGCTGGACGTGCCGCTGCGGCTGGAGGACGTGCTCACCTGGGAGCGGGCGGTCGCGGCCGTGGCCGCGCAGGCGCCGGCCTGGGAGCCCGGCACCGCGCACGGCTACCACCCGTACACCTTCGGCTGGCTGGTCGGCGAGGTGGTCCGCCGGGTCAGCGGGCGCACGGTCGGCCAGTACTTCGCCGAGGAGATCGCCCGGCCGCTCGGCCTCGACCTGTGGATCGGGCTGCCGGCCGGCGCCGCGCCGCGGGTCGGCCGGCTGGTCGACCTGCCCGCCCCGGAGGCCGCTCGGACCGGCCCGAGCGGGCTGCGGCTGCGCCCCAAGCAGGTGGTCCGGGACGCCTACCAGGACCCAGCCTCGCTGACCGCCCGGGCGTTCGCCTCGGTGCGGCCCGGGGTGGACCTCAACGACCCGGCGGTGCAGGCCGCCGAGATCCCCGGGGCGGGCGGGATCGGCACCGCGCGGGCGCTGGCCCGGTTCTACGCGGCGCTCGTCGGCGCGGCCGACCGGGAGGGCGGGGCGCCGGGCACGGTGCCGGCACCGTTGCTGGGGCCGGAGGTGCTGGCCCGCGCGGCCGGGCCGGTGGTCAGCGGGCCGGACCGGGTACTGATCGTCAACTCGACGTTCGGCCTCGGCTTCTTCCGGCACGGCCCGACCGCGCTGATGGCCTCGCCGGCGAGCTTCGGCCACCCGGGCCGGGGCGGCTCGCTCGGCTTCGCCGACCCGGAGCTCGGCCTCGGGTTCGGCTACGTCACCAACGGCATGCAGCCCGGGGTGACGGGAGACGTCCGCTCCCGCCGGCTGATCCACGCGGTGCGCGGCTGCCTCGGGCTGTCCTGAGCGGCGTCAGGCCTGGCCGGTCTCGAAGCGGCTGATCCGGTTGCCGTCGACGACGAAGCGCCAGGCGGTGCGCATCTCGCCCCAGGTCTCGTTGCTGTAGTTGGCGATCAGCGCGCGGCCGCCGTCCGACTCGGACTGCACGTCCATGTGGCCGCGGCTGGTGAAGATCTCACGGTCGATCCAGTCCGCCAGGTCACGGTCGGCGCCGTCGTCGGACATCGTGGCGTCCTCGGTGAGCAGGGCAGTGAAGGCCGCGCGGTCGTTGGCGTTGATCGCGGCGACGGCGGCCCGGACGGTCGGGTCGGAGAGCTTGGCGATGGCGATGGTCACGGTTTCTCCCAGGGTGAAGGGGGACGGGACTCCTGTCTAAGGCATCCGCCGGGCGTGTCCGGGCATGTCGGCGGCGCGTCGGTGATTTTCGGTATTCATGTGCTTTGATCCCGATATGGGTGATTTGCTCACGGAAGGGAGTCCCATGGGTCCGGCCGAACTGCTCGTCCTGGCGTTCCCCCGGCAGACCATCACCGTCGAGGCGGCCACCGTGCTCGGCAAGCTGCGCACCGGGGGCGACATCCGGGTGGTCGACTCGCTGGTGGTCACCCGGCACGTGGACGGGGAGGCGACGTACGGCGAACTCGCCGACTACGACGACCTGCGCGGCATCGTCCCGGACGGGCACGCCGACCTGCCGCTGATCGGGCCGGAGGACGCCCAGGAGGCGGCCGAACTGCTGGTGCCGGGCACGGTGGCGCTGCTGGTGCTGATCGAGCACGTCTGGGCGCGGGAGGCCGCCGAGGCCCTGAGCGCCGTCGGCGGGCGGATCGCCTCTGGCGTACGGATCCCGCCCGAGCACATCGACGAGGCCGTCCGCGCCGCCGAGGCGCACCGCGCGGCCGGGAAGTGAGGACGCCGTGATCCGATCCCCGGGGCCGATCCGGCCGGTGCGGGTGCAGCGGCCGGTGGGCGCGCCGCTGGTGCGCGGACCGGTGCTGGGCGCCGCGGCCGGCCGGCCGCCGGGCGGGCCGGTGGCCGAGGCCGCCGGACCGGTGAACGAGCCGGTGAACGAGCCGGTGAACGAGCCGGTGAACGAGCCGGTGAACGAGCCGGTGAACGAGCCGGCGGTCGGGCGGCAGATCGCGGACATGCTCTTCGACCTGGGCCGGCTGGCCCGGCAGGGCCTGCTCACCCCCGAGGAGTTCGCGACCGCGAAGGCGCGGCTGCTCGGCGGGTGAGCTCGGGAGAACCGCGGTGCGGTGCCTCGCAGGGGGCGCCGCGACGCGGACCACGGGGAGTGGTGGCGGAGTGGGAAGTCGGCCGGTCCGACTTCCCGCTCCGCCTTTCGCGTCCGTCGGGAGCGCCCGGTGCCCGGCCGGGCGTCCGGCGCCCGGCCTAGAAGAAGCCCAGGGCGTCCGGGGAGTAGCTGACCAGCAGGTTCTTGGTCTGCTGGTAGTGCTCCAGCACGGCCTTGTGGTTCTCCCGGCCGATGCCGGAGTTCTTGTAGCCGCCGAACGCCGCGTGCGCGGGGTAGAGGTGGTAGCAGTTGGTCCAGACCCGCCCGGCCTGGATCGCCCGCCCGGCCCGGTAGGCGGTGGCGCCGTCCCGGCTCCAGACGCCCGCGCCGAGGCCGTACGGGGTGTCGTTGGCCTGGGCGATGCCGTCGTCGAAGTCCTCGAAGCGGGCGACCGAGAGGACCGGGCCGAAGATCTCCTCCTGGAAGATCCGCATGCTGTTCACGCCCTCGAAGACGGTGGGCGTCACGTAGTAGCCGCCGGCCAGCGGGCCGCCGAGGTCGGCCCGCTCGCCACCGGTCAGCACCTTGGCCCCCTCGGCCTGGCCGATCTCGATGTACGAGAGGATCTTCTTCAGCTGGTCGTCGCTGGCCTGCGCGCCGACCTGGGTCGCGGTGTCCAGCGGGTCGCCTTGGCGGATCGCCCGCACCCGCTCCAGGCCGTCGGAGAGCAGGCGGTCGTAGACGGCGGACTGGATCAGCGCCCGGCTCGGGCAGGTGCAGACCTCGCCCTGGTTGAGGGCGAACATCGCGAAGCCCTCCAGGGTCTTGTCGTAGAAGGCGTCCTGCTCGGCCGCGACGTCGGCGAAGAACAGGTTGGGGCTCTTGCCGCCGAGCTCCAGCGAGACCGGGATCAGATTGCCGCTGGCGTACTGGGAGATGAGCCGGCCGGTGGTGGTCTCGCCGGTGAAGGCTATCTTCCGGATCCGGGGGCTGGAGGCCAGCGGGCGGCCGGCCTCCAGGCCGAAGCCGTTGACCACGTTGAGCACGCCGGGCGGCAGCAGGTCCGCGGTGAGCTCGACCAGCAGCAGGATCGAGGCCGGGGTCTGCTCGGCGGGCTTGAGCACCACCGCGTTGCCGGCCGCCAGCGCCGGGGCGAGCTTCCAGACCGCCATCAGGATCGGGAAGTTCCACGGGATGATCTGGCCGACCACGCCCAGCGGCTCGTGGAAGTGGTACGCCACGGTGTCCTCGTCCAGCTGGGAGAGGCCGCCCTCCTGGGCGCGCAGCGCGCCCGCGAAGTAGCGCAGGTGGTCGACGGCCAGCGGCAGGTCGGCGGCCAGCGTCTCGCGCACCGGCTTGCCGTTGTCCCAGCTCTCCGCGACCGCCAGCTCCTCCAGGTGGTCGGCGATCCGGTCGGCCATCCGCAGCAGCACCTGGGCGCGTTCGGCGGGCGGGGTGCGGCCCCAGGGGGGGGCGGCGGCGTGGGCGGCGTCGAGCGCGGCCTCGATGTCCTCGGCGGTGCCGCGGGCGACCTCGGTGAAGACCTCACCGGTGACCGGGCTGGGGTTCTCGAAGTACTCGCCGCGGACCGGCGGCGTCCAGCGGCCGCCGATCCAGTGCTCGTAGCGGGGCCGGTAGGCGACGATGCTTCCGGGCTGACCCGGGGGCAGGTAGACCGTCATGTGCTGGGTGCCTCCTCGCGCTGTCGGGGCACCGCCGCGGCACGCGGGCCGGGCGGTGCGCCGGGCCGCACCGGCGGCCCGGCGGAGGGTGCGGCCGTGCACGCGGGCGGGCGCCGCCGGGGCGCCCGCCGCTGGGCGTGTCGGACACGCCCTGGCACCCTAGCCGCGGACGGCGCCCCGCGGCTACCGTCCGTACGGGAGGGGTCCACGGAGGGTGCGCGTTCCGGCCGATTCCCGCCACGGCCGGGGCCGGGGCCGGGCGTTCCGGGGCCGCCCGGCCGGCGCGGGGCGTTCCGGGGCCGCCCGGCCGGCGCGGGGCGTTCCGGGGCCGCCCGGCCGGCGCGGGGCGGTCCGGTTCAGGCGGACTGGTACCGGCCGGTGCGCGACTCCCAGCTGAGGTAGCCGGCCAGCCAGGTGACCAGGCCGTCGGCGTACCGTCCGGCGATCGCCCGCTCCACCCGGGCCAGGCCCAGCTCCCGGAAGACGTCGGGGAGTTGGGCGTGCAGCTGGCGGCAGCGCTCGACCATCAGCTGGGCCTCGGCCATCACCACGGCGCAGGCCTCCTCGGCCGAGCAGCGTCGCTCCCGCTGCACGATCATCACCAGGTTGTTGACGTCGCCGCGCGGGGCCTCCAGGGGGAAGGACCGGACGTCGTTGCTGAGCGAGGGGATGTCGGCGGCGAGCTGGCGCAGTTGACGCAGGACCGGGTGGTGGAGCACGGCGGCGGGCACCTCGAAGTTGCCGAGCCGCTCCACCATGTCGAAGATCGTCTCCATCGCGGCGGTGCCCCGCCTGAGCACCAGGTACCCGTCGCGGTCCGGCGGGCGCGCGGAGATCCGTCCGGCGGCCTCGGCCGGGTGACTGGCCAGGTACCACTCCCAGTTGTAGGCCGCGCGGGCCTGCCAGCGGGCGGGCATGCCGCGCACGCTTCGGTCCCAGAGGTCCGCGAACGCCGTCTCGACAGGGGAGGAGGCGTCGGGGCGGGCGCCGTGCAGGACGGCGATCAGCCGCTCGCAGATCGGGGCGACCTCGGTGGGGCGCCGGCCCAGCGGGCCGTCGAACTGGTCGTCGAAAAGGAAGTAGAAGCCCATCAGGTCGGCGGCCAGGGCAAGTTCGTCCGGCCCCGAGTCCGGGTAGCCGAGGGCGGCGAGGTCGACCACGTCCCAGTGGGCGTAGGAGGGGTGCGCCGGATCCGGGAGCAGCGGATGCCGGGTCAGCCAGGCGCGGTGCAGCTCGGCGGCGTGCGGGCCGTGCGGGCTGCGGCGGTGCGGGAACGGAATCTGAAGTGAGGTGTCGTCAGACATCGGACTCCCGGTGCGGCGGAGGGTGGGGGCGCTGGCGGTACTCGTGCTGATTGTGGGGGAGTTGGTGTGGCGGATTTCCATCAGGGGGTCCCACAAGGAAGATCAACTCGGTGGGAATGCCGTAGAGTATCGGATGCAATGATCGGACGTTAGGGATATAGGGCAATTGCCCTGGGCAAGCCGTCCGAACCCTCAATCTCGGCCCCAGCCTGCGCGAATGCTGCGCAACGCGCCCCCAGCGGCGCTAATCTCGGCTCCACGGGCAGGGAACGGTGAGGCGGAGGCACGACGGTGACCGAGCAGCGACACGAACTTCGGGCGGAGGCGGCCGGCGCGGAGAAGCAGGACGCGGACGCCCTGTCACCCCGGGTCAGGCTGCGCGACCGCGACGCCGAACTCCGGTCGGCCGAAGCCGCGGTGGAGAAGCTCTGCCGGGAGTTCGCGGCCGGCGGGACCGAGATCGGCGAGCTGCTCACGTTCTCCGGCCGGCCCGGCATCGGCAAGACCAGCCTGCTCCACGAGGTCCGCCGGATCGCCAAGCTCCGCGAGGGCGCCACGGTGCTCTTCGCCCGCGGCGGCGAGCGCCAGTTCAACGAGCCCTACCACGTCCTGCGCCAGCTGCTCCAGCCCGTCCTCGGCGACCTCGCCCCCGACGAGTTCCGGCAGGTGATGGGCACCTGGGAAGAGGTCGTCGGACCGGCCATGGGCCTCAAGCAGCCGAAGAGCGGGGCCCGCCGACTCGATCCGCAGGGCGTGCGCGACGGCCTCGACTACGTCCTCACCCAGCTCGCCCCGCGGCGCGCCCCGCTGGTGATGATCGTCGACGACCTGCACTGGGCCGACCTCGAGTCGCTCGGCTGGCTCACCCAGTTCGCCGTCCGGGCCCGCGAGTTGCCCGTCCTGCTGGTCTTCGCCTACCGGGAGGACGCCGCCGACTGGCAGCCCGAGGCCCAGGACCAGCGGTGCGCCGTCACCGGGCTCGCCACCCGCCGGCACGAGCTCAGCAGGCTCTCGCTGGTCTCCGTCACCGACATGATCCGCGCCGAGTTCGGGGCGAAGGCCGAGGACTCCTTCTGCTACGAGTTCTGGAACGTCGTCAACGGCAATCCCTACGAGGCCGTCGCCCTGCTCGACCAGGTCCGCGACCAGGCGCTCGACCCGGTCGAGGAGAACTCCCAGCAACTGCGCGAACTCGCCGTCGACGCCACCGGGATGACCCTCAAGCGCTGGCTGGACCGGCTCGGCGCGACCACCCTGCGGTTCGCCTGGGCCGCCGCGATGCTCGGCACCGACATCCGGCCCGAGCTCGCGGCCCGGATCTCCACCCAGAGCGCCGAGGGCTCCCGCGAATCCATCAAGCAGCTGCGCCGCCAGCGCGTCCTCACCCAGACGCCCAACGGGAACCTGGAGTTCGTCCACCCGCTGATCGGCAGCTCGATCTACAACACCATGCCGGAGTCCACCCGCACCGGGATGCACGGGGTGGCCGCCGCCGAGATCGAGAACGCCGGACTCGGCCTGCTCGCGGCCTCCCGCCACCTGGTGGAGACCTTCCCCGGCGAGGGCGACGACCGCACCGTCCGCAAGCTGCGCCGGGCCGCGCAGGAGCACCTGATGATCGGCGCGCCCGAGGCCGCCCAGCGCTGCCTGCACCGCGCGCTCGCCGAGCCGCCGGACGACGAGGACCGCGCCGAGGTGCTCTACGAGCTCGGCTGCTCCGCCCTGCTGACCGACCCCGGCGCGACCGTCAACCAGCTGCGGCTCGCGCTCGACCCCGAGGAGGGCCCGCTGCGCCCCGCCCTGCGGGTGGACGCCACCTTCCGGCTCTCGGAGGTCCTCGCGCACAGCGGCCAGCTCGGCGAGGCCGCGCGGGTCTGCCAGGAGGAGGCCGAGCAGACGGTCGGCGACCCGGCCGGTCGGCTCCGGCTGGAGGCCGCCTCGTTCATGTGGCACGCCTACCGCAAGTCCGAGGAGGACGGGCCGGGCCGTTCGGAGCGGCTGGGCGCGCTCTGCCGCAGCCTCACCGGCCGCGAGGCCGCCGACCGGGCGGTCCTCGCGTTGCGCGCCTGGGACCTCACCCTGCGCGGCGAGCCCTCCGCCGAGGTGCTGCGCCACGCGGACCAGGTGCTCGACCAGGGCCGGCTGCCCAAGGGCCTCGGCTGGACCGACAACACCTGGGGCTTCGAACTGCCCGCCACGCTCGGTCTCTCGTACACCTACAGCGACCGCATCGCGCAGGCCGAGCGGCTCTTCGGGGACGCCATCGTCCAGTTCGAGGTGGCCGGCTGGAGCGGCGCGCACCGCGGCTTCGCGTACTTCCTGATGGGCCTGGCCCGGTTCCGCCGGGGCCTGCTCGCCGAGGCCGAGGACTTCCTGCGCCGCGCGCTGCGGCTCTCCGAGCGGATCGGCCCCAAGCTGCCGCTCGCCTGGGACGCGGTCGGCGTCCTGGTGGACACCCTGATCGCCCGCGGCCGGATCAACGAGGCCTGGGAGCTCGCGAGCGGCTTCGGGTTCAGCCCGCCGTACCACGAGACCGCGATGGTGCTGCCGGACGCGGCCTCGCTCTACGGCAAGCTGCTGCTCGCCAAGGGCCGCAACGCCGGGGCCGCCGCCGCGCTCACCCAGGCCGGTGCCCAACTGGACGCCCGGGGCTGGCACAACACCGTCTGGGCGCCCTGGGCCGGCCACCTCGCCATCGCGCTCGCGCAGGACGAACCCGACAGCGCCCGCGCCTACGCGGAGCGGTCCGTCCGCGACGCCCGCCGCTTCGGCACCGCCTCGGCGATCGGGACCGCGCTGCGGCTGCACGCCCAGATCGAGGACGGCCAGCAGGCGGTGGAGCTGCTGGAGCAGGCCGTGCGCCACCTCGGCCAGTCGCCCGCCGGGTACGAGCACGCCGTCGCCCTGGTGGAGCTCGGTGCCGCGCTGCGCCGGGTCGGCCGGCTGGAGGACGCCCAGGAGTACCTGTACCAGGGCATCGAACTGGCCCAGCACTGCGCCGCCGACGGCCTGGTCGAGCAGGCCCGCCGCGAGCTGGCCAACTACGGCCTGCGGCCCAACCGGCTGGCGGACGTCCGGGAGATCCTCAGCCAGCCCGAGTGGGACGTCGCCCGGCTCGCCGTCCGCGGGTTGCCGGCCCAGCGGATCGCCGAGGAGCTGGGCGTCCACCTGAGCCTGGTCAACCGGCGGCTGGCGGCCGTCTACCGCAAGGCGGGCAGCGGGCCGGACGGCCTGGCTTCCGCCCTCGGCATGCCGCCCGAGCAGCCCGGCAGTGCGGACTAGCCCGGCGGCACGGACCAGTACGGCACCAGGGATCAGCACGACAGGACGATCCAGCACGACAGGACGAACCAGCCCGGCGGTACGGGCCGACGCGGCGCCTCGGGGAGCGGCGGGTCGGACCGGTACCCCGGGGCGGCGCGCGCGACGCGGCGGAGCGTCGGAGCGGCGCCGCGCGAGGGACCGGCGGACGGCAGTGGGACAACGGCGCGCGGGGGCGACATGAGCGCCCTCGCCACCGGCCCGCTGACTAGGCTGACCCACGGGGCTGCGGGCCCCGGACGGACCCGGTACCAGGGGCCGCGGCACGCCGCGGCCGTCAGTGAGGAGCAGGACATGTCGACGCCCCCGGCGAACGGCTCGCAGCCGACCAGCGTGCGGCACGAACCCCTCGAACCCGCGGGCGCAGGCGCCGCGATCGAGCGCTGGACCCTACGGGCCGGCCCGTACGAGGCGAGCGTGCTGACCCTCGGCGCCACCCTGCACACCCTGAGCGGCCCCGACCGGGCCGGCCGGACCGGGCAACTGCTGCTCTCCTCCGACCGGTTGGCCGAGATCCTCGGCCCGGCCCGGCACTACGGCACCGTCGTCGGCCGCTACGCCAACCGCATCGACGGCAGCAAGGTCACCATCGACGGGGAGGAGCACCCGCTCGCCCCGACCGGCGGCGGCATGACCCTGCACGGCGGCCCGGACGGCTTCGCCCACCGGATGTGGGAGGCCGAGGAACTGCCCACCGGTGTCCGGCTGCGCCTGCACAGCCCCGACGGCGACCAGGGGTTCCCCGGCGCGCTCGACGTCACCGTCGACTACACACTGACCTCCGCCGGCGAGCTGACGATCGCCTACCGCGCCGTCACCGGCCGGCCGACCGTGATCAACCTGACCAACCACGCGTACTTCAACCTCGCCGGCGAGGGCAACGGGGACATCCTCGGCCACCTGCTCACCCTCGACGCCGACGCCTACACCCCGGCCGACGAGCGCCAGATCCCCTACGGCCGCACCGAGCCGGTGGCCGGGACGCCGTTCGACTTCACCGTCGCCCGGCCGATCGGCAAGTCGGTGCACGACGAGCACCCGCAGCTGACCGGCCCCGGCGGCTACGACCACAACTGGGTGCTGCGCCCGCGTCCGGCCGATGGCACCCCCGCCCGGGCGGCGCTGCTGGAGGAGCCGGTCGGCGGCCGCACGCTGGAGGTACTGACCACCGAGCCGGGGCTGCAGGTCTACACGGCCAACAAGTTCCAGGGCGCGGTGACCGGCGCGAGCGGCGTCCCGTACGGGCCGTTCGCCGGGATCGCGCTGGAGACCCAGCACTTCCCGGACTCCCCGCACCACCCGGACTTCCCCAGCACTGAGCTGCGGCCGGGGGAGGAGTTCCGCTCGACGACCGTGCTGCGCCTCGGCGTGAGCTGAGCCGGCCCGGTGGCGGGCGGCGCGGGGCGGGGGGGGGGGGCGCCCCCCCCCCCCCCCCCCCCGCGGGGGGGGGGGGGGGGGGGGGGGGGTGGTGGTGGGGGGGGGGGGGTTTAGTATTTGGTGGGGGGGAGAAAAAAAAG